>CAZMDM010000592.1:0-10089 GCA_964564775.1 uncultured Desulfonema sp.
AGCGGGAAGATACGTGTTGAAGGTTCTTCTCGCCATCTTTTTTGTTGCTGCTGCCGAAGCCATATTCTGCATTATAAAACTGAATATTCAGGCAGTGTTTCCTCAGAAAGATTTTTTATCTTCTTTCATCGGAATTATTACTGTTATAAGTCTTGTTTTTTTCATAATCCGATATTCTTCGGTGATGAAAAGTCTTTTTAACAACATTGCGGAAAAAATCTCTGCTTATGGCATTGTTTTTCCGATCATCGCGGGTTTGCTGCTTCGGGTGATATGGGTGCTGCTGTTTCCTGCACCTTTAACCTCTGACTCGGTTACATATTATGATTTAGCCCAAAAGCTGCTTATGGGAAAACCTTATGTGGACAATGCCGGACATTATGCGTTCTGGCCCCCGGGCTACCCTATATTTTTGTCTTTCTTCTTCAGATGGTTCGGGGTCAGTACTCATCTGGTTAAAATACTGAATCTGCTTTTGTTTCTGCTGACCTGCACGGTCATCCGCCGCTTGGCATTACTTGTAGGCAACGATAAGCTGTCCGTATGCTCTGTCTTCATTTTATCCCTACATCCCGGCTATCTGACACTGAGCGGAATCGCCAGCAAAGAGATGCTGCTAATATTCATACTGTCTTCCATTATACTGGCATACCTGTATGCGGTTCGGAGCAAATCGCTATCCGAAACAGCAATATACTCATCTGTCATGGGGGTTTTGCTGGGATTCGGCAGTCTGACACAACCATCTTTGCTTCTTCTGCCGGGAGTGTTTGTTTTTCATCTGCTGATCACCGGGGATCATCTGCTGAAGAAATCATCGGTACTGTCGATAGCTGTGCTGCTGATGATAATGACCATATTCCCATGGGCTTTGAGAAATTATAGAATCTTCCATAAATGGGTTCTGATCACGTCCAATGGCGGCTCTGTTTTTTACCGAGCCAATAATCCTTTGGCAACCGGCGGTTTTACAGAGCATGGAGAAAGCGATCTCGACAATTCGGACGAGCTTGAACAATCGCGTCTCGGATATAAGCTCGGTATTGCTTGGATTCGTAACAATCCTGACAAATTTCTGAAATTGGCTTTTCGAAAACAGATTCTTTTTCTCGGAGACGATTCCGCAGGTGTTTATGAAACATTGAAAAGAGGCAGAGACGGCGGAAAAATTTATATTCTGCTCAAAGGGTTTGTGAATATATTCTGGCTGGGCATGTGGATTCTGATTATATCCGGTATCAGACAGATTGATAATTTCTGTGAGAAGAAAAAAGCAGACATCATGCTGCTGATTTTCTGCTTTTTATATTTCTATCTGATCCACAGCATTTTCGAAAGCAACGGCAAATATCACTTGCCTCTCACAGGTTTGTTTGCGGTTTTAGGTGCTATGGCATTCATTTCGGAAAATAAATAAAGGAGAGAACTTGTTGTGGCAACAACGGTAACTGCGGAATTCGAAAACCCCCCCTTAACCGTTACAGAATTAGCCGTAGCAATCATTTTTTGCGGATGCAGCGCTTTTCTATGGCACGCTCTGTATTTTTTGGCTGATTGTACTTTATGGCCTTCTAACGACCTACCGATTTATTATGCTTGGGCAGTTCAATTTATTGAAGGATTACATGATGGTTATCTTTATCCGAGATGGATGCACCTTGCGAACAGCGGACTCGGTGAACCTGCCTTTTTATATTATTCTCCGCTTTATTTTTACTTAGTTGCCGGAGTCAACTATATAGCAAATGATATTTGGTTTTCAATGAAATTTGTTGCTTTATTGATAAATTGGATCGGTGGAATTGTCGGCTATCTGTTCTATCGTAAAATGGGGGGTGGTAGCAGATTCTCATTACTTGGTGTATTTGCTCTTCAGGGGTCTCCGATGTTAATTTATCTGCTGATGATGAATAATTCACTGCCATGGTATTCAAGTTGGCCTGCCATATTGTCAATGCTTTATTTCTATCGCCGTTCCGACAATTATCTGCTTAATATTCCATTAAGTGTTGCTTTTGCAATCGTTGTATATAGCCATATACTTTCGGCATTTATGGTGCTACTATGTCTTCCATTTATATCTGTAGGCTTTTATTATACAACAGAGAAAAATATACCTGTTTTTTCTCAATCTGTATTGAAAAATTTTCTTCAATGGATATTATCTGCAATTTTCGGACTCGGATTGAGTGCTATTTATTTAGTACCTGCTATGTTTACTCAAAATTTTATTAATCCAAATGCTTGGTTCTTTAACTGGCGTAATGGCTTTGTTTGTCCGATATTTACTGCGATTATTCATGGAATGCATTGGAGAATGCTTCAGTGGGGTATCGGAGGGATTATATCGATAACTACTATAGCTGCATGTATGTATCTCTATTATTTTCGTTCACAAAATACACAGATAGGGCTTGTTATTTCGGGTTTAACCTGTATAAGTATAACCGCGTTCTTTTTTTCGAGTGAATTGTCTTATCCGCTTTGGAGTATTTCCGACTTTTTATCAAACGTACAGCGTCCTTTCAGATTTCTCTATATATCCGGTCTTGTAATTCCTATAATTATCACTTTGATTTTATCAACATCCTGGCATAATTTTGCTGTTTGGAAATGGATAACATTGATATTATTAATATTATGTATCTCAGTTAGTATCTTTATTCAAATTAAAGTAGTAAGAGAAAGTAAGAAAGCAAAAATAGATATAAGTCTGCTTGACAGAAACTTCGGAGAAGAGGAATATTATATTTCTGAGATAGGAGCAACATGGCGTGATTATATAAAAAATGGTGGATTCACAAAAGAATGCGAAACCGCAGAAGTTTCCTGCACAGAACTCTTAAAAAAAACACAGAAAAGGATGTGGCGAATAGAAACTGATAAACCAAATGCAACAATCCGACTACCTTTATTTGCTTTTCCAGCTTGGCAAGTCAGAATTGACGGAAAAGTTTTTCCCAGAATGGTCGATAAAGATACAGGATTGATAACTGTTCAACTCGGTAGCGGTTGCCATATTGTCGAAGTCGAATGGGTTGCTTTAGCTGTTGAAAAGATAGGAGCTTTTATCAGTATAAGCTTTCTGCTGGCGATTCTGATAATTCAAATGTTTAAATACAAAAAATCATTAAAATAAATTCCTCTCGCCCGAATTGAAATCCAAGCTTTCATCACATTGCGGTCTTACGGAATGCTGATTTCCGTCCCTGATTTTCCGTTCACCGCATCAATGATATGCTCTATCGAACAGATCACGGCTCTTTTTTTGCATTCGGCGGCAAACTGGATCGCAGCCTCGACTTTGGGTCCCATAGAGCCTGCCGGAAAATGCCCTTCGGATAAATAGCGGGAAGCATCTTCGATATTCAGGCGGTCAAAAAATTTTTCATTCTCAGTTCCGTAATAAATTGCCGCGCCGTTCACATCCGTTGCAATGACAAAAATATCCACGCCTACTTCATACGCCAGTTTTGCACTTGCCAAATCTTTGTCAATTACCGCATCCACTCCGGCAAAGCTTCGTCCTTCCCGGATCACCGGGATTCCTCCGCCACCACAGCAGATCACGATAAACTCCGCATCAATCAGAGCCTTGATTTCCCGCTTTTCCACAATCGTAAGCGGTTTCGGGGATACCACGACTCTGCGCCAGCCTTTGGGCGTTTTTCGGGTCGGATAAGGCAGTCTGCACGCGTGTTCTTCGGTGAATGCGGGACCGATAGGCTTGGTGGGATTTGAAAATTGCGGATCATGTTCATCCACCACCACATAGCTGATGAGGCTGACCAGTTTCTGATCGTTGATTCCGATATTCATCAGTTCTGTATCCAGTGTGGATTCGATCATATAGCCGATCTGTCCCTGAGTCTGCGCTACCAGAATCTCCAGCGGCAGTTTGGGAACCGGATCACAGCATTCCTGCTGCAACAGCAGATTGCCCACCTGCGGACCATTGCCATGCGTGATAATGATTCTGTAATCTTTTGACAATTCGGCAATCTGGCGGATGGGAACTTTCAGATTTTCGAACTGCTCGTCAATAGTCCCTTCCTGCCCTTTCAGAATCAGGGCGTTGCCGCCCAAAGCGATCAGTAAAATTTTTTTCCGGCTCATGTGCTATGCTCCGATGTTTTTGAACGAATAATCATGATGATAATCAGTAGCGCTCCATATACTGCCATTTCAAGTTCGGTTGCGCCGACACCGTGCAGCAGAGATCCCATCATGCGTAAAATTTCCGGCAGAATCGAAAGTCCGACAGCCCCAGCAATGGCTCCCCAGAAGTGTTTCATGCCGCCGATCACCACCATTGTCAGCAGCTTGATAGACAGGAGAATATGGCAGACATCATCGGGATTTAAGTAAAACAAGGGCGAGCAATGGGCATACAGACATCCAGCAATGCCCGCGTACACACCGCTCAATACAAATATCTGTAATTTATATATATGAACATTGATACCCAGAACACTTGCGGTGGTTTCGCTTTTATGAATCGCGGTCAGTGCGCGCCCGAATCTGGAATCCGCGATATTTCTGCTGAAAATCAGCAATATCACTGCAATCGTCCATATCGCATAATACTGAGATTTATCCGAATTTGTTGCAAATCCGAAAAGCGTTATCGGCGGAATATCCGATATTCCGGTAATACCGCCGGTCAGCCCGAACGGATCTGCTTTGACCACCGAATACACGATCAGCCCGATGCCCAACGTTGCCATTGCCAGATAATGCTCTTTCAGCTTCAATGTCGGCAGACCGATGAAAAATGCAATGGTTCCGGTAATCATGACCGAAGGCATAAAAGCAAGCAGCGGCGAAAATCCGTATCGGGTGGATAAAATTGCCGAACAGTATGCGCCGATAGCAAAAAATGCCGCATGACCCAAAGATACCTGCCCTGCGTATCCCATGAGTAGATGAAGTCCCAGCACGATAATCGCATAAATGCCGGATATTGCCAGAATCGAGACATAATAGGACAATCGCCCGGAGAATGCTATCGGAATAAGCAGTATCAGCACAATAAAGATCATATCCTGACGCTTCATTTTTTCCCCAGTATACCGCTCGGGCGGATATAAATCACGATCAGAAACATCGAAAACGCAATCGCATCTTTATAGCCGGAAAACAGATAACTTCCGAAGGTTTCCAGCAATCCCAGTGCCAATCCGCCGACCACCGCGCCCGGACTGCTGCCGAGTCCGCCCAAAATCATGGCGCAAAAGCCTTTGAGTCCCAATTCCGTTCCCCGAAACCATGACATCTGGGTGGCAGGCGTAACCATGATTCCGGCAATCGCTCCGATCATCGCGCTCATGCCGAAAGCTGTCTGAGACATTTGATCCACATCAATCCCTACGATCCACGAGGCTTCCCGGCTGTCCGCGCAGGCTCTCATGGCTTTGCCTCTGAGGGTAAGATGAAAAAACAGCGATAAGAGGATCATTATCACACAGGCTGTGCCGATAATCCACAAGCTCTGCCCTGAAATCGAGGCATTCATCACTCGGATATGTTCGGGACCCGGAAATTGCGGATAAGTGAAACTGTCTTTGCTGACAAATGCAGCAACTGCCTTGAGAATGATCGAAATCCCGATGGTGATGATAATCAGCGTTACCAAAGATGCGTGCTTGGCAGGACGGATCGCAACGCGCTCGATGAGCATCCCGATAAGGATGACGATCAGTACGGAAACTGCAACGCCGGCAATCACCGGCAGATGAAAGATATTCACACAGGCAATCATCAGCATTCCGCCCAGCATGACAAACTCGCCCTGAGCAAAGTTGATAATGCCGGTGGTGTTGTAAATGATGGTGTAACCGAGTGCGATCAGGGCATAAATGCTGCCGATGGTCAATCCGCTGAAAATGTATTGAAGCATGATGTTATGTGTTAATCGTTACGTGTTATGTGTTAAGATCGGGTTAATACCTTTGTCTGAATTTTTTTTCAACAGATATTTGTTGCGTTAAGCAGTTGAAACCCGATATGATTAAGGTACGCGGTTGCAGAACAGCGCCGGAAAATGCTATTGTTTCGAATATGAATCTTCCGAATGGTTTCGGAATCAGAAAGCAACTTTTTTCTTCCCGATCAGAATATTATGAAAGCCAAGCATCAGGAAAAGACGCCGGTACGCCTCAAAGGCATGGGCAACGGATTGTGTATCGCCTTGAATCCTCTGGATCCCATAGATTATCTGAAAGAGGAAATAGGAAAACTATTCAGAGATTTCAAACAATTATCTCCGAATTCCCGCATTATCCTCGATA
The DNA here is from genome assembly GCA_964564775.1 of uncultured Desulfonema sp. Lineage (GTDB taxonomy): Bacteria > Desulfobacterota > Desulfobacteria > Desulfobacterales > DYRC01 > DYRC01. Next base: position 6,291 of record CAZMDM010000592.1, read on the forward strand.
TCGGAAGTCAGGAGGGGTGTGATGATCTTGTCGGAGAATTGGAAAGCTATCTGAAAAAAAATTTTCAAATTGCTTCGCTGACACGGAAGCCTGACAAGCGTACCGGCTCGGAAGCCATGATATTGAGCGGGCGGGTGCGTTCCGGTCAGAAAATCAATGCCAAACATCATCTGATTCTGCTGGGCGATGTGAATCCAGGCGCGGAACTGATTGCCGGAGGCGATATTCTGATTATGGGAAGTCTGCGAGGAATCGTATCTGCCGGACAGCCGGATAACGAGAATGCGATTGTGCTGGCATTGGACTTTCGCCCCACGCAGATACAGATTGCCACACTCATGGCAGCTGGTCTTCCGTCTTCGCCGCATCGCAAACACCCGGAATTTGCATATATTGATAACGGAGTGATCGTGGTGGAAGAATATCTGGAGGCAAATCCTTTCGGGCGGATGCCCCGCATCGAAACCCGATGAAAAAATGCACTGCCCTTTTCGACAGTGCATTTCTGAAAAAACAGACCGTTGATGATCTTATTTTTTCTTCTGCTGTTTCTGCTGACCTACACGGACTTTCTCAGCGCCCGTCTTCTTTTCAAGATATTTGCCGGAGTTGAAAGAACATCCGAACTGAATTTTCTTATCATCCACCCAGCGCATCAGCTTTGCCGGATTGGGATACACCGTACAATCATTGTTCGCATTGATTTTGGAACACCCGTCACAATATTGTGTAATATTTGCCATAAGTTTGTTTCAATCCACGCCCCCGTGTGAGGGCGACCTCCTGAATATGATATAATAATACGACATCACGTATTTTCGAATTATCCTACCACAAAATATTTCTTTTTTCAATTTCAAAAATCACAAGTTTGGACTCAGAACTTGAACTCCCCCTTACCTAAAATATCGTGCAGATGCAGAATACCTCTGACAGTTCCCGATTCGTCACTGATCGGAAGTACGGTAATCTGATGTTTTTCCATGAGATTCAAGGCATCATACGCAGGAGAATCCGGTGCCATGGTTCTGGGATTTCGGGTCATCACATCTTTTGCCGCAAGATCGAATATCGGTTTTTTCTTCGCCAGCATCCGGCGCAGGTCTCCGTCTGTGATAATGCCGGATAATTTATTCTCGGAATCGGTAACAAACACAACGCCGAATCCCAGACGATCCATTTCCGCAATCACCGCTTCCATATCAGCATCTTCGGCAATCATCGGCAGAAATGCCTGTCCGAGCATGATATCATGGATTTTACTCGAAAGCCGTTGTCCCAATGCACCGCCGGGATGAAATTTTTTGAAATCACGGGCATTGAAGTCTTTTTTGCGAATCAGTACCACTGCCAGAGCATCTCCCATAGCGAGCATGGCTGTCGTACTGGCTGTTGGCGCGCCGATATCGCAGGCTTCACGGCTGACTCCGACATCAATCACAATGTCGCTGCGAGTCGCCAAGGTGGAGCGGAGATTGCCGGTAAATGCGATCATTTTGCATCCGATTCTACGGATGATCGGCAGCAGCAGATTCAGTTCTTTGGTTTCGCCGCTGTTGGACAATGCCAGAAACACATCATCCGCACAGACCATGCCCAGATCGCCGTGCATGGCTTCGACCGGATGAAGAAACAGCGACTGCGTGCCAGTGCTGTTCAAGGTCGCAACGATTTTTTTTCCGATAATCCCGGATTTGCCGATACCTGCTACAATCAGACGTCCCTGTGAATTGCAGATCAGATCAACCGCTTTTTCAAATTCGGCGTTAATACGATCCACCAGATTGAGGATAGCCTCGGCTTCGATGTTCAATACTTGTTTTGCCTGTTCGATAATCATTTGATTTCCTTACGCTATGACATATCTATTCTCTAAAATACATTATTTCATCAGATCAGGCAATATTTTCGAACAAAAAAGGAGAAAACCCGATATTACGGGTCTTCTCCTCAAGGTATTTTCAGAAAATCGGATCAGCTATTATAACGGCTGTTTTCAGTTTGTCGTCTTGACTTTGCCGGCAGCAGCATCTTCCACCGTAGTTTTTACATCTTCGACCTTTTTAGCTGCTTCATCCGTTGCTGTTTTTGCAGGTTCCGATTTAACTGCACTGGCATCTTCAACTTTTGCTTTTGCATCTTCGACCGTTGCAGTCGCCTTCTCCTCGGCTTTTACAGCAGCTTTCTCAACTGCTGCGGTTTTATCTTCCGCTTTTGCTTTTACATCTTCGACCGTTGCAGCAGCTTTGTCAGCTTTTGCCTTTGTATCTTTGATTTTATCTGTCGCTTTGCCTTCGACTTTTGCTTTTGAATCTTCGGCTTTTTTACCGGCTTTATCCGCTTTTGTCTTTACCTCATCAATTTTATCAGAAGCCTTTTCTTCAGCTTTTACAGCAGCCTTCGCATCAGCTTTTTGAGCGTTGTCAGCAGCTTTTTTAGCATTATCGGCAGCCTTCTGAAATACAGACATGGGGTCAGCCGGTGCAGCCGGAGGGGTTGTATCCGCCGTAAAACCGTTGGCGGTAATTCCGATAGTCATGGCACAAATTGCAATCATCGTAAAAACTTTTTTCATGGAAATTCTCCTTTGTAATTTTCGATTGAGTTCTGTATTATCGTACAGATGCCGTTTGTATAAGCAAGGTCTGTGCCAAAATCTCAAATAATTGATTAACAAAGAAGATGCGTTTTTTAGCGCCTGAATTCCCGGCAAATGCGGTTACGATACCTGCACCCGAAGTTACGATTTTTTCTCAGTTCCATGATTTTTCATGTCCGATATCAGGACGATCCGGAATATTTATCATTGAAAAACAGAATATTGAGGAAATCAATCCTAAAATAGTATTTATTTACCTTCGATAAAATGTTATATCTGAACGATATGAACTCTGTAGCAATGCCAATGAAATACAATATCAATGTCTGATTCTATTCGTGTGATCATAGCGGATGATTCTCCGTTTATCTGCCGGCTGCTGAAACAATATCTCGAATCCGATCCGGCAATCCGCGTTGTGAAAACCGTGCATAACGGCAAAGACGCTGTGGAAGCGGTCAAAACTCTTCGCCCCAATGTGCTGACTTTGGATCTGGATATGCCGGTTCTGGACGGTATCGGTGCGCTGAAGCAGATCATTGCGGAATGTCCGACAGCGGTTTTGCTGGTCAGCGGTGTCGGAAAAGAAGGCGCTCGTATGACCGAACAGGGGCTTGCGAGCGGCGCGGTGGATTTTATTTTCAAGTATTCGCCGGATGCCCAGATTCCGAAAAGCACGCTTCGCAGAGAACTAATTGCCAAAGTCAAGTCTGCTGCACGGGTGAAGGTGATTCGTTCGATTCCCTCACGTCTGAAATCTGTAAAGCAGGAAGAGCGCAAAACAATACTTCCGAAACCGCCCCCTGCTCAGATCATCGGCTCGAGATTGGTTGTGGTCGGTGCGTCCACCGGAGGACCTCTCGCGCTCAAAGAAATGTTATTTGCTCTGGATCCGAAATTTGATTTTTCCATCATCATTGTTCAGCACATGCCGGAGCGGTTCACGGCAATTTTGGCAAGTCAGTTTGAGCGCATTTTTCCGTTTCCGATCAGAGAAGCGGTTCACGGAGAAACGATCATTCCCGGAACTGTGCTGATTGTGCCGGGAAATCGCCATCTGCTGATCGGTCCGAATCAGAGTGTTCAGATCAGCAATGCCGCGGAAGTGAACGGACATCGTCCGTCAATCGATGTAACCATGCAATCCGCAGCCCAGATATTCGGCAGCCAGACTACCGGGGTCATTCTTTCGGGCATGGG
>CAZMDM010000593.1:0-2548 GCA_964564775.1 uncultured Desulfonema sp.
ATCGCCGATGCCGGTTTCGCTGCGAACCCGTTTGGCAACCGAAAAGGTTTTATGCAGCAGACGATTGAGAATCACGCCGGAAGTTTGTATGACCGCAGCCGGGCGGTATGCGTCTTTGAGCTGACCAAAAAGCTGAGGTTCGCCGACAACCATCGAATCCAGACTCGAAGCCACACGAAAAAGATGCCGCACCGCCTCATCATTATCGTAAATATAAAGACTTTCTTCAAATTGCTCGGGTGTAAGACCTTTGAATTCGGAAATAAATCGTTTTGCAGCTTCAATGGCAAACGCTTTATCGCCTGTTACCATCAGAATTTCCATCCGATTGCAGGTGGACAAGACCAAAACTTCCGAAATTGCCGGATGCTCCTGAAATTTCCGCAAAGCCTTATCGGTATCTTCTTTGGAAAATGCGATACATTCTCTGAGTTCTATCGGAGCAGTCTTATGATTGATGCCCATCACCACAACGGTCGGCGCAGCAGCCTGCTGCGGTTTTCTGAACGGACAAGTCTCTTCGGATCTGTCCAAATGAATAACTTTGTTTAACACCTTGCAACTCTCCGTAAAGCGATTTCAATTATCAATGACGGCTATCAGTTCCGAAATATCCTTTGCGGTTTTGCTTCATGTCGCCCTGAAACAACCTGTCATGCGGTGATCTTCTCTGTCATCGGGTAAATTCCCCGTGATGCCCTTCCAAGAGCATGTTCACGCCCAAAAAGGTGAACACCAACACCAGAAAGCCGATCACCGACATGATTGCGGATTTTCTGCCCCGCCATCCCACTGCAAGCCGCTCGTGCAGCAGTGCCGCATAAAACAGCCAAGAAATACCGGACCAGACTTCTTTCGGATCCCAACTCCAGAATCTTCCCCACACGGATTTTGCATATAAAAATCCGCTGGCAAGTCCCAAGGTCAGCATGGCAAAGCCGGTAATAATACTGACATATCCCGCATTATCCAGCAGTTCCAAGGACGGCAGACGGCTGAAAAAAAATCCCCGGCTTTTGCTTTTGATGGTATGTTCCTGAACCAGATACAATATTCCCATTCCGCAAGCCAAAGCAAATGACGCCCATCCGGTAAAAATAGTAATGACATGAAAAATCAACCAGAAATTGCTGAAAATTTCTTTTGCGGCAATTGGTTCTTTGGGAACATGGAATGAAGCGATCATAAATATGCTGACCATCGGAGCGGCATATATCCCTAACACCCTGAGTTGAAAGCGATATTGAAACAGCAGAAATACTCCAGCAATGATCCATCCGAGCATTGACAGCGTTTCGTGAAGATTTCTTACCGGAATATGACCCGAATGCACCGCAGCATACCCGATCATCAGCGTATGCACGGAAAATGCAATACTGATCAGCACATATCCGGCTTTGTGAAGATATGTTTTCTGAAAAAAAAGATATGCCAGATAGGTTGCCGAACTGAACAAATACAGCATAATACAGAAGATCAGCGTAATATCCATGTCAATCTACTTTCAGTAAGGATTCGAGGCTGTAAGCTTTACCGAGAATTTCAGCCAGCAAGCGGTCTATGGTTTCAGTATCCCGGCTTTTTATCATGTTCAACAGTCCCTTTTCAATCAGGCTTTCAAATATTGCTTTATGCGTTTCCGGCGCATGGCTTTCTGCCAAGAGTTTTTTGCGAAGTTGTCCCATGAGCCTTAAAAACTCACCATATTCAGAACCGAATTGTTTTTCAAGTTTTTTTCTCAGATATTTTGAAAATGCCGGGCTTTTGCCGGATGTGGAAATCGTGATCTGCAAATCTCCGCGCCGGATAACAGACGGAAGCGTGAAATTGCAGTTTTCCGGCTGATCCGCTACGTTGCACAGAATATTCGCCTGCTGCGCATCCGAATGAATCCGCCGATTCAACGCTTCATTATCGCTTGCCGCAATCACCAGAAACATCCCTTCGATGTCCGAAGATTCATAATTCCGGCGTTTCCATTCGATAAGTTCCTCTTGGGCAAGATCGGACAAAATCGGCGTGGCTTCGGGGCTGACAAGAGTAACGCTCGCTTGGCATTCCAGCAAGCCTTTCACCTTTCTCGTCCCGACACCGCCACCGCCCACGACCAGTGATCTGCGTCCCCGAATATCCAAATTGACAGGGTAATAGTTCATAGAAAATAAAAAATTTTCCGCACCATAATGTTATTACGGAGCGGAAATCAGTATGATGAAATAAATATTAACAGAAACATTTCGTTCCCAAGCCCCGAAATAAATTTCAGGGCTGAAAACTCAAACCTGCTTAAGCAGGTTTCAGCTTATAGCCGGGCGATTTATCGCTCGGTTATTTCAGATTCAATAACAGAAACATTTCGTTCCCAATCCCCGAAATAAATTTCAGGGCTGAAAACTCAAACCTGCTTAAGCAGGTTTCGGCTTGTAGCCGGGCGATTTATCGCTCGTTTATTTCATATTCAATTACAGCAACATTTCGTTCACAAACCCCTAAAGAAATTTCCGGGCTGAACACTCCAACTTGCATAAGTAGTTTTCGGCTTATAGCA
>CAZMDM010000594.1:0-3005 GCA_964564775.1 uncultured Desulfonema sp.
GCAGACAGGGAAGCGGCTGAAAAGCGTGCTGCCGGTAAATTTGCCGAAGACATCATTCCGGTCAATGTCAAACAGAAAGAAGTCGAAGTGGAGCGGGCAAGGGAAATGATCCGGGTGCAGGTCAATGAGCAGCAGATCGAAGTGGATCGCAAAAGCGTGGAAGTCATGGATGCCCGTGTCGCAGTGGAAAGAAAAGAACTTGAACAACGGCAGGAATTCGGCAGAGCGGCACTCGAATTCGAGATTGATAAGCTGAAAATTGCCAAATATGCGGAAGTGCAGATTGCCGCCGCCAATGCCATGAGCAGCTTTATGAATAAAGCTCAGATGACGATTTTCGGCGATCCGGCAACGCTGGCAAGCATGTCCTCGAAATTTTCATCCGCAATGGGAATCGGTAAGGCGATAGAAGGATTTTATGCCGGGATGAATAAAGACGGAGATGCGGGAAAAACCGTTGAAAAAGTTATCGAATCCGCTCATTCTGTGATCGGAGGTCTGGCGGATTATCTGAAAAAAGAACATCAGATCAAAGATGAGGACGCGCTGAAAATCGCGGAGTTTGTCTCCACATATCTGAGTCGGGAAAAGGTTCGGGAATAGAATTTTCGCCTTAAGGAGTCCGCATGAAGAAATATTTCATCTCACCTTACGCAGTTGTAAAAAATTAGAAACAGTTTTAACATGTTATGCAGATGATTGAGACCATCATAAAGACGGCAGCACCGGATATCGGGCAACCTCTGATATGGATACGGATGAACTCAGACGTCTTCAGGTATCCGATTCTCATGGGAAATCGAAGAGTATCATCGCGGGCTTAGGCAGTTCAGTTTGAAAACAGCTATAGTCCTAACAGGCATAGTCCTACCTGATACAATGTGCGGAGATCCGATAATTTTAAGCCTTCTCAAAAAGCCGATTCTGTGCTACTAAAATCTCCGCATATTCTCATTTTTCTTTTTGAACGTTACACTTTACACCTTGAACTTTGCATTGTTGTTATGAACATCGGACTGATTGCAGGAAACGGACAATTTCCCATTATTTTTGCCAAAGCTGCCAAAGCCAAAGGCTTGTCGGTGTATGCTGCCGCGCATATCAATGAAGCCACTGCCGACCTTGAAAAAGAGGTTGCAGCTATCGAATGGATTCATGTAGGACAGATCAAGCGGATCATCAAGTTTTTCAAAGCCCATTCGGTGAGCGAGGCGGTGCTGATCGGCGCGATTACCAAAACCCGGCTGTTCACGGATATCCGCCCGGACACCAAGGCGCTCGCATTGCTTGCCCGCATGAGAAACACCTCGGATGACGGCATGTTGCGGGCATTTGCCGATCTCATGGAATCCGAAGGCATCACGATCCGGGAATCCACGTTTTTATTGCCGGAGCTTCTGGCAAAGGAAGGATGCCTGACCCAGCGGAAACCGAGCAAAACCGAAAAAGCCGATATGGAGGTTGGCTGGAAAATTGCCAAAGAAATCGGAAGATTGGATATCGGGCAATGCGTGGTCGTGGCAAAAGGCTCGATATTGGCAGTAGAAGCCATTGACGGATCGGATGCAACGATTTTAAGAGGCGGAAAACTCGGTAAAGGTCATGCAGTAGTGGTTAAAATCTGCAAGCCGGATCAGGATTTCCGCTTTGATATTCCGGCGGTCGGCGCGCAGACCATCCGAACCATGCACGAAGCAGGCGCAAAAGTATTGGCAATCGAAGCCGGAAAAACCGTTGTTTTTGACCAAGAGGAAATGATTGCTCTTGCAAATCAATTCGGAATCAGCATTGTGGCATTATGAAAAAATTGAAAATCGCAGTGATCGGCGTGGGCTATCTGGGCAGATTTCATGCTCAGAAATATGCGGGCATGGATGATGTCGAGTTGATCGGTGTTGCAGATATTGATTTTGAACGCGCCAAACAGGTCGCGGCAGAAGTCGGTACCACCGCATATCGGAATTATCGGGATTTCTTCGGTAAGGCAGATGCGGTCAGCATTGTGGTTCCCACGCCCGAACATTTTCAGATCAGCCGGGAATTTTTAGAGCATGATACGGATCTGATGATCGAAAAGCCCATGACCCAAACGCTTGCGGAAGCAGATGAACTGATTCGCATTTCCGAAGAGCGGGGACTGATTATTCAGGTCGGTCATTTGGAACGATTCAATCCTGCTGTGGTTGCTCTCAAAGATATCGTAAAAAAGCCGATGTTTATCGAGTCTCATCGCTTAAGTCTGTACAAAGGCAGAGGCACGGATGTCAGCGTGGTCTTGGATCTGATGATTCATGATATTGATATTATTCTAAATTTTGTCAAATCCGAGATCAAGCATATCCATGCTGCCGGTGCTTCTGTGATTTCCGATCATGTGGACATTGCCAATGCCCGGCTTGAATTCGAAAGCGGATGTATTGCCAATGTAACCGCAAGCCGGATTTCCATCAAAAATGAACGAAAAATCAGATTATTTCAGAGAGATGCGTATATCTCGGTGGATTTTGCCAAGCGGGAAATCACGGTCATCCGCCAAAACCCCGAGAACCCCGGCGGTATTATTCCGGGTATGGAAATTCAGCAATTGTGCTTTACTCAGGGAGACGCGCTGGAAGATGAACTGAAATCCTTTGTCCGATCTGTCAGACGACATGAGCCATCCGAAGTTACCGGACAGATGGGACGCGAGGCGTTGCGGATTGCCTTGGAAATCATGGATCAGATCCGATCGGCAAATCGGCGATGGCTGAATATGTAGGAGTTGAAGATGAATATTCCGTTTTATAAAATGAGCGGCGCGGGCAATGATTTTATTGTGATTGACCATCGGACACGGTTTTTGAAAACAAATCTGTCCGAATTTGCAGCAAAAATATGTCATCGCAGAATGTCGGTGGGTGCAGACGGGCTTTTTCTGATAGAACCCTCTGAAATTGCCGATTTCAAATGGCAATTTTTCAATTCTGACGGAAGTATTGCAGATATGTGCGGCAACGGTGCAAGAT
>CAZMDM010000595.1:0-1708 GCA_964564775.1 uncultured Desulfonema sp.
GTCCTCAAGATAGGCTATGGCAAGATTGTTATGTGCCACTGCGAAATCCGGCTCAAGATCGAGTGCTTTCCGGTTGGTCAGAATGCTTTCGGTAATCTGACCGGTCATCATATACGCATTGGCAAGGGTCGCATACGCCTGAATAAACCGGGAATTCCATCGAATCGCTTTTAACAGCGGCGGAATGGCTTCTTCCGCGTTTCCCATATTCAGATACACAAAACCGATATTGGCATATCCTTCGGCAAAACCTGCCCGACATTTGACCGCTTTTTTGTTATATTCCAGACATCCCTGCAAATCTCCGCGATTTAGGCAGATTCCTCCGAGCTGCACATACGCTTCCGCAAGATTGGGGCTACATCCGATGGCTTCGATCAGTTCTCTTTCGGCTTCTTCAAAGCGTCTTTGGCTCATCAACGCAACCGCAATATTATAATGCGTATTGCCGCACTCCGGGTTTGTGGCAAGAGCCGCCTTTTGCCGGCGGATATATTCTTCCGCATTCAAAGCTTTTTCCATGATATTTCAACATTCCTTTCGTATTTTTCAAATGTTTTTCAGATTTCGATACCCAATTCTCTCAATTTGGCTGCCAGCATCTCCGAGCGTTTCTGTTCGGATTGCAACAGCCGCCTCAGTTCCAATGGCGAAAGAAATTTGCTGCCATCGGGTCCGAAAACAGATAACTCATCTTCTCCGAGTTCAAAGCGAATCTTCAGAAGAGGACTTATCCATCCCCGCATATCTTCAACAGGAATCAGGGTTTTGTCAGATCTTATCCATCCGTTCAGAATGATCCGATCCGGGTCATACAGATAATATTCCCGAACTCCGTACTTTTCATAAAATCCCAACTTTTTTGCCATTTCCTTCGGAGTATTGCCGGGAGACAGAATCTCGAATACGACATGAGGCGCGATATTGTTTTCTTCCCACATTCTGTATGATCCCCGATGTCCTTTGGGTCTTCCGAAAACCACCATTGCATCCGGTGCGATCCGAAGCTTATTATTTCCTTCGACCGGATACCACAATAAATCGCCCGCCACAAACACATCGGGATTGTCGGCAAATATCTGTTCGAGATTTTCTTTGATTTTCACAATCCAATCGAATTGTTTCGTATTGTCTGCCATCGGCTTGCCGTCACTGTCAGGATAAATAATGGATTTTGTATTTTTTTTCGAAGTCATTTTCCGAAATCGTATCGGATCCAATGACTCATGGGATATTTCTTTTGCATTCAGAGTATTCATAGACAGATGCCTTATTATTATGAATTAAAACACTTTGGGTCTGAAATGTTTCCGATTGATAAGCATCGCGCCGCCGTCGCCTTTCTGCGTCAGCACATAAAGCCCAGCTTTTTCGGCATATTCACCCACCTCATCTTTCACTACCAGCGATCCCATTCCTCCGATCAGACGGCAGTGGGCATATTCGGGAAACACTTTTCTGAATTTCGGAAGCTTTCTTTCGACAAAATCATCCACCATTTTTTCCAGAAGCTTGTTTTTCACCTCAACAACCAGTATTTTGTCATCGTTGAAAGCCACGATATCGTATTCGGCTGTTCCCGGCTTCTTCAAATTCCTGATCACATTACCGAATTTCATTTTCTTCTCGAACAGATACCGCACATTCCGGTAAAACAAATCCTCCGCAACTTCGCCCTGCACAAAGCCCTGATTTGCAAGTTGTTTAT
>CAZMDM010000596.1:0-6969 GCA_964564775.1 uncultured Desulfonema sp.
ATATCAGTATGTTAAATTTCAACTGCGTAACTCCTAATCATACTGAAATTCATCCTGCAAAAACCCGATAATCATTGCAGTATCCTGAAACTGAAAAAATCGCTGACATCGCCGAAGCCATTGGGCAAGCGTCTGCTTTACTGACTGAAAACAGGGGATTTGATTCTGAAAATTCTGCCATGCCTGAATCGGGTTCATATTTCATTAACCGATTTTATTCATTTAATTCAGGAAGTTCAATAAAAGTCTTCGAAATTTTATGACTGCTGATCATCCACAACACACCGTTCACAAATAAGAATATGCCTGCAAAAAGCGCAAGCCCCCGAGCTGAAAACAGGTTCAATCCGTATCCGCACAGAAGCATCGTCACTCCCATAGCCGTATAAGATGACACCCTGTTCAGGGCAAAATACCTTCCTCTGAATCGCTCGTCTATAAGACGGCTCGAAATACTGTTAAACAGGGTAATGACGACAGATCTTCCCATATACGCAATTGAAAGAATCATCAGAGCCGAAACGAATTTATCCGTCTGACTGAACAGGGAGACGAACAAACCTTCTGTCAGGGCGGCAATGCCCATGAATATTGCGTAATGCAGCCATCCGATCCGATCTGCCAATTCTTTCGCAATCATCGCGCCGATGAAAAAACCGATCCCGAAGGTAACATGAAAAAGCCCGACACCTTCGATACCGGCATCGAAAACCGTGTAGCCGAATACTCCGAGCAGGAAATAAACAATACCGGAGCCTATTGAACGAAGCGTATTGAAAAGAAGAAGCGATCCTGCCTGATAATCCGATTTTATATAAATAAACCCTTCTTTCAGATCGTTCAAATAGCTATAAACAATGTTATCATTATTATCTTTTGGCTGCGAATGACTGCTGTTGTCTTGGATCATCAGCAAAAAAAAACATGACACCACGAATGTTGCCGCATCAAAAATAAATATCTTAGGATTTCCCCATGCGGCGGCAATGCAGGTTGCCGCGACAGAACCGACCGCTATGCAGAGTCCCATGCCGATAGAGAAAAGCGAATGGGCTGTTACAAGGCTGTCATAAGAAGCCAGTCTGCTGATGAGGGTCTGCCTCGCTGCCATAGACGGAGCATCAAAAATCGAAATCAGAGCTGTCAGAAGATATGCTATCCATAATTGCTCTCCGGTTTGCACGAAAAGAAAACCGAGACTGAAAAAAGCGCGCGACACATCGCAGAAAATCATAATTTTCCGGGGTGATATTCTGTCTATAAGCACACCGGATATCGGACCCGCAATAAGAAGAGGGATAACTTCGAGAAGCAGCAGTATGGCAATTTTCAAGCCCGCTCCGGTGCAGGAAATCGCCAATCCCACAATCGCCACATGCCTGCACCAGTCCCCTACCGAGCTTGCAAATGTACCCCAAAAAAGTTGACTCAGAGGCTTATTCGAAGATAATATGGTTTGATAATTCATACGCTCCCGATCTCCTTAGTTGTTTACAAATGCTTCTGCCAGAATGCCGCGTACATGATCGCCGCCAGATCGCGATTTTGTTTTCTGTGGAAAGAGTGTCCTTCGTCAAGAACTGTCGCAAACCAAACCGGGCGATTCATTTCACGCATTTTTGCAGCGAAAAGTTGTGCCTCACGGATCGGCACGCGTGTATCTTTCTCCCCATGCAGCACGAAAATCGCTGCACTGATCCTGTCAGCATGGCGCAGAGGAGAAATTGCCTCCAAGACGTTGCGTACCTGCGGGTCGCGCTCGTCTCCGTATTCTGCCCGGCGCAGATCCCGACGGTATTCGCTGGTTTGCTCAAGGAATCTGACAAAATCAGCGATTCCCACGACATTAATGCCGCATCTGATGCGTCCGGAGTAGTTCATCAGTGATCCCAGTACCATATAGCCGCCATAGGAACTGCCGAAAATACCGACACGCTTGGCATCCAAATCCGGCTGCCTGCCGATCCAATCGAGCAATGCCCCGATATCTCTCACCGCATCTTCCCGTTTCACACCGTTATCGAGCTGATGAAATGAGCGCCCGTATCCGGTACTGCCGCGAACGTTAGGAGATATCACGGTGATGCCCATTTCGACAGCCCAGTACTGAAATTCGCTGTTGAATATGGGCTGATATTGAAATTCAGGTCCTCCGTGGGCATTAATCACAACCGGTCGCGGACCCTGTCCCTGACCGCGAAAAACAAATGCCGGAATCATGCGCGACTTACCATCAATCTTGTCAAAAGTAGGATATCGGATCAGTTCGGCGTCAACAAAGTGATCCGAGTTCAGGACAGCCATTTCACTCTGCGTCCATCGCCTGATCGTGCCTGCCGGAAAACTCACTGTGTACGCGTCCGATGGTGTCCGCGTGCCGATAAGCGTAAAGCCGAACTCACCGCCATCACGCGCTGGTGTCAGACCGCTGATCTTCACCGCTCCGGGGGGCAGGCTGATCGTTCTTCGCTCAGAGCCGTTTGCATCGGCAAAGTACAGTTTGAAAATACCGCCTTCGTTCGTAACAAAGACGATACCTCTGCCAGCCGGATCACTCCTTACTTCTTCAACATCCCATCCGATATCCGGCGTGAGACATTTCCATGTTCTGTCATTGAGGCTGAACCGGTAAAGCCTGCGGAACTCGCCATCCCGATCACTGACCAGATACACGGTTTTTCCTTCCGATCCCCACACTCCGCCCCCATAAAAGAATGCCGGAGAATCCGGTGTAATCTGTTCGGCTTTGCGGTTCGCTATGTCAAACACAAACCACTGTGTTTCACTCTCGGAAATGTATTTCTGCATCAATATCTTGGTATTGTCCGGGCTGAATCCGACCGGGCTGAGCATTCCCTCCGCCTGCTGCAGAATTTTCGCCGAACCCTTGTGCGTCAAATCCTGCAAATAGATATCATAGTCACGTCCGTTGCGACCCGTTCCACAGAATGCTATCAGCCTCCCGTCATCGGAAAGCACCGGAGATTCATGCCGCGATTTGCCGTCAGTCAGCAGTGATGTTGTGCCCGTAGCCAAATCCAGTTCATAAATCTGCCAATTTTCATTGCCCCCGATGTCTCGCAGGAAAATCAGGCGCCGGCTCTTCGAACCCGGCACAAATGCAGCCCACAAAACCGCATCATCAAAGAAGGTTATCTGTTGCCGTGCGCCCATAGGCCGGCTGACGATATGCAACTGCATTGTTTCGCCAAAACGTGTGGTGATCAGAACACTTTCTCCGCCATCAGAAACAGATTGAAGCACTGTGGGGCGGACAGACAGATATCTGAGCATACGTTCCTGCAATCCGTCATCCCATACGGGAATATCTTCCAAGATGAACTGTCCGATCTGCCGTTTCTGTATTTCTTCGGCACGCAAGCTTGAGACGTATAAAAACACGACCGATATTGCGAATCCGAGTGTAAGCTGTTTCACGGTATACGTCATGGCAGACATGGGCATACAGCCGGTCTGGATGAAAGAGAAATATCGCCGAACTTAAACCACGCATAAGCCGGACATTTGCCTACGCAGTAATCCCGATCAGAACACTCAGCGCATTCCGGGCAGACTTCGACCACATCTCTCCACGGAGCAAGAGCGTTATTCTCATACCATAGCTTCACAAGATCGTCCTGTATCACGTTACCGATGCGGAAATCCGGCATGACCATAGCACAAGGAAAAACATCGCCTTTGTGATCCACATGAACAAAACAGGTGCCTCCGCGACACATCATCGGTCTGTCCGTTCCTTCCTCGGCATAATCCTCTGCCGGCAGAAGCATACTGACAATCTTGGTTACACCGTTGCTCTCAGTATGCAGATTCAAACTCCTGAGACTTTGAGCAACCTCTTTCATATCCTTTTTTTCCATGTTCATGCCGTGTTTTTCGGAAACCGAACCGGGAACGGCGGGGGTAATTCTGATAAAATTAACTTCGAGATCAGTTCCCAGACGAATGATATCTTTCACATCGTTGAGATTGTTCCGGATTTCATCTTCTTTCCAAAGCACCATATTAATGCCGCAGTGCAGTCCGAGCGCCTTGGCTGCTCTGATGCCTCCGATTACGGTCTTCACAGGATCAATGCCTGACGGACATCCTCTGAAATACCGATCTTTTTCCGAATCCGCCGAACTCAGTGAAAACTGTATGGTGTTGATACCGCTCTCTTTGAAAAGCAAGGCATTCTTTTCAAATGCGGTTCCGTTGGAATCCAAGGCGATAAAAGGAGTATGCGCTGAATATGCAAAAGTGTGTTTTCCGATCATTTTCGCTATGGATGCTGTCCTTTCAGCAGTAAGCGCAGGCTCACCTCCGACAAGATACCAAGTCAGGTTGCCGGCTTGTGCCATAGGCTTGATAATTCTATCCTCAATATCCTCGATACCGAGAGTAAGATTTCTTTCCTCTTTATGGACGTCCGCGCAGCACCACCTGCACGCATAGTTACAGATTGTATTCACATCCAGTGATATGCTGGGAGGCGTGATAATTCCCTTGACAAATTTCCGAGCGTTGTCAAGCACTATCCCTGTATCAAAAAAACACGATTCCGGAAGCCCGTGAGCAAATATATCATCACCATCATGGTTTTTGCTTCCATCGGAAGATCGCCGCTCGACTGAGTTTTCAAGAAGAGGAAATGTCTTCACAGCGGCATTTGAGGACGCTCTTTTTTTTTCCAAAGCTCGGAGATAGTTTTCAAGTCCGCTGATGTCCAATTCCCAGACCCCCATCTCTCCGAGTACATCGAAAACATGAAAGATGTTTTCGTCCTGCTTTATTATCATCATAAGAGTAAATCCTGCATAATATGGGTTTATCCACACTGTATTTTTACGCGCGGCACCTTTGTGGGCGTCACGGCAAGTTTGTCTCGTGTCAGAGTATGAATCTTTTTCTCAGTTCATAACTCGTTCATCAGGTTCATTGTTTAATGCGGTTCGCAAGGAGGAACCTGCTTTTTGCCGGATGAAGGCTTACGCACACATTTCACCATGTTATCACCTCCTTTTCTGGTCTTTCCTGACACGAAGTTCCCGAACCGCGGCGCCCGCAACGGTGCCACTCGCAGTCATCATACAGCTATCTCCACCATATACGTTGTGAACTGCCGCGGCACTCTGATTGCGGACTGATTGCCTGCATACAGACCTTTTTTTCTGAAGAACAGTTCCAGATCGGACATCTGTTCTTCCCGTAAGCCCAAGCTTCCTTTCCACAGATCGGCAAGAACATCCATATTCGGATACAGATATTCCGGCTCTTCGCTGAAGCTTTCGCAGGTGAATGACAGGTTCAGGCTTCTGAGCACATCCGTAAGAAGATCGCACAGCGGTGAAGGAGTCGGCAACGGCAATCCGAGCGCTGCGGCAACTCCTTTTTCAAACTTCCGCTCGTCATTCATCATGACTAGAAGAACGTTTGAGCGGGCTTGACGCATCATTTTCGTAATCGCGGCGTCTATATCACGGAACACATACAGCGTCCCCGCGCTGAACACTATGTCATGGGATGCTATCACCACATCTTCCCATTTTTCCTGTACAACCAGAAGGTTATGACAGCCGGACATTTCACGCCTGAGCCATGCCGCATTTGCCGGAGACGGCTCGACTGCTGTTACCTGAGTGCAGCGTTCTGCCAGAAACCGGGTGAAGATGCCCGGACCGGAACCTATCTCGATCACGGATGTGTTTTGTATCCTGTCGGCAAGCCACCTGACCACGCGCCTGAAATGTGTCCCGGAGGTGCGATTCCGCACATACACATCGCTGCATTTTTCCCAGAATCTCTCGTCTTCGCCGCTTGCCAGCCTCAGATAGGACGGGGAATTCACCACAGCATCATGCCATTCGGATACAGGGTTTCGTACAGTTCCGATCATATTTGCTCGCCTTAAAATTTTGCGGTCAACATCCCGTAAACACTTCTTCCGGGAGCGCGGTTGGACATAAAATAATCGCTGTCGAACAGATTGCATACCGAAAGCGACACATTGAAATATTTCATAAAATCATAAGCGACTGTGATGTCGGTAACAAAAGGAATTTCATCCTGAACCCCGTAAACTTCCCAATTGACCGTATCATTGGCATTGTTGGTGTACATCTTCGAGCGGTAATGGGTGATGATGTTTGCCGAAAATGGCTTGTATTTCAGATCAAGCCCCGCATTGAACATATTTTCGGGAACATATCGGGGCTGCTTTCCGACATATTGGGAATAGTTCGGATACTCGGTGATTTCGGCATCTGTGAAGGTGTAGTTGGCAAAGCCGCTCAGATAATCCGTAATCTTCTGCTTAATACCGATCTCCACGCCTCTGACCTCGATTTTGCCGAAATTATCCCGCTGTGCAATGGTTATTGTGGGGTTGTTCGGATCGGCGTATGTCCTCGAATCAATGAAATCGGATGTGTAATGCTCGAAATAGGTAAGGCTAAGCACTGTCCGTCCGGCAAAAATTTTCTGTTCGATACCGGCTTCCCATGACCATGTGATTTCCGGCTTCAGATTCGGATTGGGCAGATAGGTGGTGCCGGAGGTGGTCAGAGGCTGATATTGCTCAAAAAAGTTGGGGACACGGAATGCCTTGCCGCCGGAAAGCCTTAACGTGGTATTTTCACACGGTGTATACAAAAACGAAATCTTCGGGCTTACAGCATCCTGATCCTGTGATTCCAAGTTTTCGGTTACAGTAAGTGTCCGCCGGGTTGCTTCCGAGTTCCACCAGTCGTATCGGACTCCCAGATAAATCGCAAGTTTGTCAATCGGTGTCAACTCGCCCTGCAGATATATCCCGTAACGGCTGCTCTCCGGGTCAATGGTCTGATTCAGCGTGGTGATCGAATCGAAATTTCTCCAATCTGACGCTGCATAACTGTTGTACTGCCCGTCATCCCGGCGAAAGCTCAGTCCGGCAGTCAGGAGCAGCCAGCGTGAAACCTTGTAGTC
>CAZMDM010000597.1:0-2978 GCA_964564775.1 uncultured Desulfonema sp.
ACTACGTGTCGAAAGCAAGGCTCAAATTTGCCCTGCTTTTGGCCAATCTCGAAGTAAGTGATGTGACTTTAAGTGGTCTGCACCTGGATTTTGTCGAAGTTCGCTCGCGGTATTTCGAAATGTAAAAAGAAGCCTTGAAACTCGATATCCGCCGCTCTGATGATCTTTCTGCGTTGGTTGTAAACACGCCGATTCTGTCTGCACGGCATCAGAAACCCAAAAGCAAACGCAGATAAAGGAATCAAGTATGCCCGATATTGCATCTCCGGTTGTCGAGTATATCTGTGATCTGAGCATCAAAGATCGATCTCCTGCATATCTGCGGCTCACGCCTGACGGCACGGTTATCGAAGGGGGAGGCGATCTGAATTTTTATGGTGTCCCCGATCTGTCTCCGGGCGATCCGATCGGCGACAGGATCATGTTTCTGGACGGATTTTTTCCGATAGATGAAAGTCCTTTGCTTCTTTCCTGTATTCAGACCGAAAGCAATGTGTCCGCAGATGTTCATATTTTTTTATCGGGTGAAGACTGCTGGGTTTTGCTGCTGGATGCGACCGAAAAGGAAGCGCAGCGCGTGGTGTTGCAGCAGAAAGCCAATGAACTCAGCCTGCTCAGAGACAAGCACGCCAAAATTTTAGATCAGTATCTCGGCAAAGAAATCGCTGACAGACTGGTTCAACTCAATATCCGGGAAGCCGGAGAATCCAAACATGTTTCCATTCTGTTTGCCGATATCTGCGGATTCACCTCATACAGCGAAACACATTCGCCGGAAGACGTATTCAGGCAGCTCAACACCTATCTGACCTACATGATTCAGGCAGTTTTGGATGAAGGCGGAATCATAGATAAAATCATCGGTGATGCGGTCATGGCAATTTTCGGAGTACTGCCCTCCAGCCTGCCGCCGCCGGTATTGGCGGTCAAAGCTGCTCTGCGGATGCAGGATGAGATCAGAAATCTGAATCAGGACAGGGTTCTCCAGAATCAGGATACCTTCGAAGTCAGTATCGGCATCGCGACAGGACAGGTATTTCTGGGAATTTTAGGCAGCAAAAACCGCAGAACTCTGAGTGCAATCGGGCATTATGTCAATCTTGCCTCCCGTCTCGAAGGACAGGCACGAAATTGTGAAATACTGATTGATAAAAATACGTTTAAAGAAATTCCCGATCTCGCGAAATCTTTTTCAAAAACCCGTCTGACCCTGAAAGGCATCCGCGAACCTGTGGAAGTGTTTTCGCATCAGCCCGATTCATGCGGAGTCAGCGATGACTGATATCGACATTGCCAAGCTGTTTATGATGATGGATATGGTGATAATCGAACGCATCAATGATGGCAGTTTCAGAATCATCGGCTCCCCGCCCGCGTGGATGAGCCGATTTCTTCCCGAAATCATCCGTCCTGAAAAAACTGACCATATCTCCTCTTTTTTACATAATTTTATTCTTGATGCGGAAGAATTCTGGAACTCCGGTTCAGATGGAAAAATATCTTCGGATACATGGCTCGAATGCGAACCTGATGCGGAAAACGATTGTGCATTTCAGGCATCGGCATTTTGTCTGGGGGATCAGAAATTTCTGCTGCTTCAACTTGCCCATTGCCCTTATGAGGAGAAGAGGGAAATCATTCAGAAAGGGCGCGAACTGGCTTTGGCACATCACCGTTTGGCGCAAACCGAAGAAGCACTCCGAAATGCCAAAGAAATTGCGGAAAAAGCCAGTCAGGCAAAAAGCGATTTTCTGGCAAATATGAGCCATGAAATCCGCACGCCGATTGCCGGAATCATCGGTATTACCGAAATGCTTCTGAATATGGATCATGGAAACGAGCAGACAGAACATCTTCAATCTATTGAAAATTCAGCACGATCTTTGCTGAACATCGTCAATGATGTGCTTGATTTATCCAAAATCGAGGCGCAGAAGCTGGAGTTTTTCAACGAAGATTTCGATCTTCATCATGAAATGCGGGATATTGTCAAAGTATTCGATATCCGGTGTCGGCAAAAAGGACTCGAACTGACTCTGCGGATACTTCCCGATCTGCCACAATATGTGAACGGAGATGCCACGCGGCTGCGACAGATTCTGACCAATCTGCTCGGCAATGCTGTAAAATTCACTCATCAGGGGAAGATAGTTCTGACTGCCGGAAAAACGGAAGAGAATAATGAGCATGTTATGCTGATATTTTCAGTCCGGGATACGGGAATCGGCATCGGAGAAAGCAAAATTTCCCGCTTGTTTCAGAATTTCGAGCAATTGGACAGCTCATACTCCAAAATATACGGCGGCACGGGACTGGGACTTGCCATTTCCAAACAACTGGTTGAGATGATGGGCGGCACAATCCGGGTCAGCAGCAAAATCGGATACGGAAGCACTTTCGGATTTACGGCAAAATTCCGGCTCGCGGAAAAAATGCCCGCATCTTCCGATCTGCCTCTGATGCCTCAAAAGCCGTCAGTATCAGATACGATTTCGAAAATTTTGGTTGCCGAGGATAACAAAGTGAATCAGACTATTATATCTTACTTTCTCGGCAAAGGAGGATATGAGATGCGTTTCGTATCCGATGGTATAGAAGCTTTGGCAGCTTTGGAGCAGGAAAAATTCGATCTAATTCTGATGGATGTGCAGATGCCGGAAATGGACGGTTTGGAAGCCACCAGACGGATTCGTGAAAACAAAAATTCCATACCGATTATCGCTTTGACCGCGTATGCCATGAAAGGAGACAAGGAACGCTTTCTCAGCGCGGGCATGAACGACTATCTGACCAAGCCCGTAAAAATGGAAGAATTATTGAATATGATTGAAAAATTCAGGAGCAGTCGTGATAAATGAGATATTGATCTTGCTGAGACCCCGTATTCTTTCGATCCGAAATCGGGGATTATCCGAAAACAAAAGAGGCGCGACTCTGAAATTTGCCGTGATCGGAATTGTGGGCGCGGCGTTCTGGGG
>CAZMDM010000598.1:0-2586 GCA_964564775.1 uncultured Desulfonema sp.
GAAAATCACCAGACAACTGATTCACACCTTCAATACTGTGCTGCAATAATGCTTTGCTCCCTCTTTCCTGAACCTAACCCCGCCGCATACCCCTCTCCGCTCCGGGGAAGGGTGCCGGGGAAGGGGCAGTGAGACGATCAGAAAGCTATAGATAGAAACAAGTGTTATAAGTGATCTGACTGCGAAACCGAGCCGTGATTTTGTCATTGCAGAGCATCAGCAGATTACATCGGATATGAAAGATCAGCGAGCGATAAATCGCTCGGTTGAAAAGTTTTGAAAGAGGTCTGATAAATTTTTTGTTGCCAAAACCATGACATTTCGGTTATGTCTTAAGCAATCGCTTTTAACAGCGATCAGATTCCGGTACAAGGATAGTTCATGTTCAGCGAACGGAATTTTTTTCCACACGTGAAATGCTTGAAAATGAGCATCCGGAGGTACGGATTCATTTATACGGATCGGCGGACGGATTCTCGCGCCGATTCAAAGCCTTAGCAATTGAAAGGAGAAATATTCCGTGAAAAAAACTCTCGCAGTTGCAATTGTTCTGATAAGCTCTTTTCCGGTATGTGCAGCAGATTTTTTGAAGTTCGAGAGTGTTCGCTACAATCCTCATGAAGTCGGTACACTGATGTCATGGAAAAAAGAAGAGCCGGTCGCGGCGAACCGGGGCTTCAATGTGGATATGCCTTCTTCCGCCCGAACCCAATATACTCCGCAGGAACAGCAGGTCTTTTTTTCAAGCGGTCTGACCCGGCTGGAAGAAGTACTTGCGCCGTACCGCAGGCTGATCGAAAGAATGGCTGACACTTACGATATTGAGCCGAGTCTGATCTCTGCGGTGATCAAAGCTGAATCAGATTTCAATCCCGGAGGCGTGTCGTACAAAGGCGCTCTGGGGATTATGCAACTGATGCCCGGAACTGCTTCAGATATGGGGGTCAGCAATCCCTTCGATCCGGTGCAGAACATCATCGGCGGCGTGAAATATCTGAGGCTAATGCTGAATGAATTCGGGAATGTGAAATTGGCTCTGGCAGCTTATAATGCGGGTCCCGAACGGGTGAAAGCAGTCAATCGTATTCCCAATATCCGGGAAACCCAGGATTATGTTGAAAAAGTCATCAATTACGAAAAACTCTTCAGACAGATATTTCCTCAGAATTATGCAATGAATCGCTGAGAACAACAAAAAGGAAAAAACATGCCATCTGCAACTGTCGGATTTATCGGAATGGGAATTATGGGCATTCCCATGTCGTTGAATATTCTCAAAAGCGGCTATAAACTGAACGTATATAACCGCAGCCCTGAAAAGTGCGAACTTCTGATTCGCAATGGCGCTGAATTTATCAAGAATCCGAAAAGCCTCGGAGAATGCTGTGATGTGCTGATTCTGATGGTTACAGGCAATGAGGCGGTCAGAGAGATTCTGGACGGAGAAAACGGGCTTCTTGCCGGAATGAGCAAAGGCAAGACGATTATCAATATGAGTACGGTATCGCCCTCATTTTCCCGCGCTTTGGACAGAGAACTGAAAGAGCGATCTCTGTTTTTTATTGATGCTCCCGTATCCGGTTCCAAAAAACCTGCGGAAGACGGAGCTTTGGTGATTCTGGCAGGAGGCTTGCCGGAAAAAATTGACGAATTCGAACCTCTGCTGCTGACAATGGGCAAAAAAGTAGTGCGATGCGGAGAAGCAGGTCAGGGATCGGCAATGAAAATGACCGTGAACCTGCTGCTGGGCATTATGATGGAAGGATTGTGCGAAGCAGTCAATTTCGGACAAAAATGCAATCTTGCAGCCGATGTGATTATGGATACGATTCTGTCCGGCGCGATGTCCTGTCCCCTGTTTGCCCTCAAACGGGAAATGATGAATACCGGCACATATCCGCCTCAGTTCCCCTTAAAACATATCACCAAAGACCTCCGATTTATTCTGGGCGTTGCGGATGAATCCGGAGCAGCAATTCCCGCGGGACATACCGTGTTTCAGTTGTTCAGACAGGGCGAAGAGTACGGGCTTTCCGATTCGGATTTTGCTGCTGTGAAACAGATGTTGGAAAAAAACAGCGGCAACTGATTGCCTTATCCAAGCCTTTCGGATATCTGTTGACGATAAGGAGATTTGAGATGAAGATGGTAAGATGTTTGGTAATTTGTACTATCGTGGCATTTTCTGTTCCGGCGTATGCCGAGTTTTACAAATACACAGATGAAAACGGCAGGGTGCGCTATACGGACGATCTGAGCAAAGTTCCTGAAAAACAACGGGAAAAATATGGCGATCGGGAAAAAGCACCGATATCTCAGGAAACTCAGCCTGCGGATTCTCAGACATCCGAAGAATCTGTCAAAAGCAAAGAAGAAGGTAGCCTAACCGGCAATCCCGATACGCCTTCGGATGATGAAATCGCAAAAGTTTCGGAAGCATCTGAGAATAAAACCGGTGAGAGTTCGGATGTTGTGGAGCTTGCGGAAACTCAGAAAAATCTTGAGAAGCGGAAAAAAGATTTGGAAAACGAGTATCAGGCGCTCTTGAAAGAGCAAAGCAGCATTTTAAGGCTCAAAGGTTCGACC
>CAZMDM010000599.1:0-3612 GCA_964564775.1 uncultured Desulfonema sp.
ATTTCAGGCTTTCAATGAGTGTGATGTAAAAAATGAAATTATTACAGATATTTACTGTTGATTTTTTTGCGAAAATATGGTATATCTTAAATCAGGTTTGTAAACACTTCTTCAACTGAAACCCTAACCATCAGTTGCAGCGGACGTAGCCGCTGAACTTGGTGTTATGTGTCAAGAATTCCCTATGTTTAAAAACCTATTGAATAAGTATAGTAAAAATTATCGTTTTCTTCAAGAAGCTGCTGATATTGTTGGAAAGAAATATGAGCAAAAAGCATACCGACAACTTTGCGGAGGGTCTCTTGATGAATCGGGAGGTGAATTTGACTATAAAGGGATAGAAATATCTTATTCGGCTTATTCCTTCGATGTAAAAAAGAATGGAGATGTTGGTTTTTGTATTGATATTAGGGCTAAAATACCGACATTCATGGGCATAAAACCCTCATACCAGTTTTACAAGACAAAAGACGGTATCATTTACTATTGATATGTAGCAATGATGTTTTGAAAAAGAAAATTATCGGTTATACGGTTAACAGTGGTACAGGGAGAATTAATGTGCAGATTTATTGCATTGGCGGTAAAAGAAAAGCAATTTGTTTATGAATCATTTGCCGGATACTGTGTATCTAAGAATACAAATGCAACTTTGGTCAATGCTGTACCGGAAGGATATACATGGTTATGGATAACGGACGGTCATTGTTCATGTGGTTTATACACACCAATACCTGATATAGATAAAGAAATAACTAAAATTCGGAAAAAATACTCAAAACCAAAATACAAAAAAAAGGGATGGAATGACAAAAGGATAAATGAAAAAATTGAAGGAATAAAAATGAAATGCAGGTCAGGCGGGTTAAGCGAACCACTATACAAAGATTTAAGAAACTATGTTATAACTCATAGAAAGTGTTTCTTTTTTATTGGTTGGATATCAGGAAACCCGAATGAAGAACCTTTTTCCATTGCTGGTGTTGAAAGTTTTGAAATATCGGGTGAATCAGTTAGCCAATCAGAATTTAAGGAAAATTTGTTGTATAAAATGATATAGACATCCACATAACCAGTCATTCAACCGGACAGGGCTATCGCCCTGCCGGTTAATTCGGTGTTAGGAGGTTTCTATGAAAATAATAACAATTCTGTTATTGATATTTGCTTTTGCTGATTCAGGTTACAGTGAATCATGGACGCCAATCCAGCCGACAGGTACGGTTCCCAGCGCCCGATCCGGTCATACAATGGTTGAAATTGCAGGCAGGGTGTATCTATTCGGTGGGGAATCTAAAGACATATTGAATGATTTATGGTCTTATGACAAAGAAGACGACGAATGGCAGAAAACAGAGGTAAGCAATCCTCCGCCTGAAAGAAGAAAGCACACTGCTGTTGTTTACAATGATAAGATGGTAATTCTGTATGGCGAAGGTGAAACAGGTCCTCTCAATGATATATGGGAGTACAGTCCTTCTGCCAACAGTTGGAGGCAAGTTCCTCCTCCTCTGGGCAATGTACCGGCAGCAAGGTTGGAACATGCCGCAGTTCCTCTTGCCGGTCAATATTTCCTGATCGGCGGTAAGGATCCGGATGGGAAACCATTGGATGATTTATGGAGTTATGAACCAAGGGCAAACGCCTGGGCCAAATCTTCTGCTTCCTGCCCGAAAGCTTTATACGGACACAAAGCAGTAGCTGTCAGCACCACAAAAATCTATGTGCTGGGCGGAACAGACGGTCAGACCTGCTCACAGGATATTTTTTGCTACGATAC
The DNA here is from genome assembly GCA_964564775.1 of uncultured Desulfonema sp. Taxonomy (GTDB): domain Bacteria; phylum Desulfobacterota; class Desulfobacteria; order Desulfobacterales; family DYRC01; genus DYRC01. The sequence continues at coordinate 1,781 of CAZMDM010000599.1, forward strand.
GCTCGCAAAACAATGGACTGCTGTAACGCCGGCCGGCTCTGAAATTCCTCCGGCAAGGGCTTATCATGTTGCCGGTTATAATGAAACGGACAAAAAGATTATCATTTCCGGCGGAAAAAACGGCACATTGCAGCTTGACGACACATGGGAATTTGATTTGCAAACCCAAATGTGGACACAAAAAGCAAAAGGACCTTCATTATCCGAATCCGCTGCGGTAACTTATGATGACGGCAAAGTATTTGTGTTCGGGGGCAAAGAAAACGGAACGGAAGTAAACAAAATGTGGCTCTATGATCCGAACGGACAACCCCGGAAACCAGGTGATTTGGATGGGGACGGAGATAATGATCTGGCGGATGTGGTGATAGGTTTAAAAGTAAATGTCAACCTGAACCCCGGTGAACTCAAGGAAGGCTGGATCAGTGTGGACGGGAGTAAAAAAATCGGACCCGAAACAAATATGTATAATCTTCAGAAGGCGGCTGGAGTTCGTTAATATGACTCCTAACCAGTCAATCAACCGGACAGCCCTATCGGGCTGCCGGTTATTTCGTTGTTAGAGGTTAATATAAGTGGATATTGATGACATATTCGGGCTTAAATTTGAAAAGCCAAAATTTAAAGTAACATTCCCAATAAGAGAAAAAGATTGCCCTGCTGCTCCGGTATGTGAATCCATAGGCAATCTACGGAAGGAATGTCTTGGAGGTAATGAGTTACATCCCATCCGTTCTAATCCGGGTATCTGCACAGCAGGACTCATTCTTATGATTTCCCTTATTTCTGGCATGTGGTCAGAACAGAAGGTTGAGGAACTTCAGGAGAAACGGAAGATTGGCTTTGTGATTGACGGTGAATCTGTCCGTAATATTCGGTAATTTCCGCATTGCAGAGTTTGTAAAGCAACTCTTTAATTTGTCTAAGCTCTGTCAATATTTTATCAAATACGGTCGGGCATAAATTAATCGGTTTCATGTTTCCTCCACAACAGATAGAGTCTGATCGATAAAAATTGATAATAATGTAACATGAAATAAGTATGTTGTCAAAGGATAATGGAAATGGCTTTTGTCAAATGCGAATGCGGATTCATAAAAAAAGAAATCTCTGATGAATATATCGGCAAAAAGCAAAATGCCCGAAATGCGGAAAAAGTGTTTTTGTCGAACAGGCAAAAAAGCCTGAACCAGTGCCTATGGCAATTCAACCACAACCTTCCGTAATAACGGAAACTGCGGTAAAACCGGAATTGAAAAATATCATCAATACCGATGTCCTTAAGGTGGTATTAAAAGACTATAAAGATAAAATATCAACCTTTAAATTCAATAAGTTCAAATTCAACAAATTCGGGCTAAACAAAAAAGAAATTATTGGGGTTGCCTTTTTTGCAATTTTATTTATTGCTATGGGATTACACAATATTTGGCAAAGCAGTTATGTTAAGGAATATTTCTTCAAAAAAGAAGTTGTTTCTTATCTGAAAGAGGGACTTAGCGATCCCGATGCGCTTAAAATCGTTAAATGGGGTAAGCTTACTCCTGTAAAAGCAGAAGACCGAGAGAAATATACTCATTTGAAAGATGTTTATTGGGAAATTAAAGCAGTGTATTCAGGCAAAAATGCTTTTGGCGGCAGAGTTTCAAAGTTGGCAGACTTTTATTTCGGTTCTGATGGTAAGGTTATAAAACACTATGATAATACAATACTTCGGACAGTTTTTGAACACAACGTTCATGTCCTTCGGGCTGCTATCCGATTTTTTTCAACTTCGGCTCAAAAGCAGAGTTGATAAAAAATGAAACTCTCAGGTTTTGCAAAACTTTCGC
>CAZMDM010000600.1:0-7449 GCA_964564775.1 uncultured Desulfonema sp.
TAATACAAAATCAAGCGCGTAACTCATAAAGACATTCGACTTTACTGAAGACCAGCCTCGCCCGTCAAGCCAATATACTTTTCACCCGCCCCACCAGACCGCTTTCCAGACGGACTTTGATGCCGTGAGGATGAGTCGGGGATTTGGTAAGAATATCTTTAACAATGCCTTCGGTCAGTTTGCCGGTTTTCTGATCGTTTTTCAAGACGATCCGAACTTTTGCGCCGGATTTTATATCCGCGCGATTCGTACCACTCATACCCAATAATACCTCTATTTTAATTGGAAAATAGTTAAATCTGTTTTTCCAAGTCTGCGATATTCATTAAAATTCCCATCGAAGCCATGTTCATCAGCAGCGAAGTTCCGCCATAGCTTAAAAACGGCAGAGTCAGTCCTTTGGTGGGCAGCAGAGATAAGGTAACGCCCATATTGATGCAGACCTGAAGTCCGAATGCCGCAGTCAGACCGAATGCCAGCAAAGATGCAAACGGATCGCGGGTTTGTTTGGAAATTTTAATGCCTCTCCACAGAATAATGCTGTACAGAATCAGAATCAGGGCAACGCCTAAAAGCCCCAATTCTTCGCCGATCACCGAAAAAATAAAATCCGTATGCGGTTCGGGAAGATAAAACAATTTCTGATAGCCCTTGCCGATACCGACCCCCCATAATCCGCCGGTGCCGAATGCCATCAGCGAATGAACAATCTGATATCCTTCTTTGGATGCGTATTCCCAAGGATTCAGAAAGCTGGTCAGACGCTTGATCCGGTAGCTCGCGCTGAATAAGAAAATACAGATCAGCGGCAAAAACACGGCAAACGCCGAGGATAAATATTTGAACGGAATTCCGCCGACAAACATCATCATCCACCCGATGGTGATCAGTATCATCGCAGAACCGAAATCCGGCTGAATCAGAATCAGCATGGTGAATACGCCCAGCAGCATGACATGTGGCACAAACCCGATAGAAAAATCTTTGAGTTTGTCATGCTTTTTGCTCATAGAATACGCCATATACAGCACAATGGTAAATCTGGCAAATTCGGAAGGTTGAAATGTGATTCCCGCTATTTTAAGCCACCGCACTGCTCCGCCTGCTGCAACGCCGAGTCCTGATACCTGAACCGCGATCAGAAAAAACAAAGCGATTGCCAGTAAAGGATAGGTCAGACGATATAATGCTTTCAACGGAAAGTATCGGGCAATGCCCATGATCAGCAATCCGGTCAGAGCAAATATTGCCTGTTTTTTCAGAAAATAATAGCTATTGCCGAATTTTTTCAAAGCAATTGCCGAACTCGCGCTATACACCATTACAATGCCGATGCCTGTCAGAAACAGCACAGGAAACAGAATTTTGGCATCATATCCGAAAGAAAAAGAATATTCGGGCAGCTTAAAACGTCTCATAACTACAATGCAAAGTGCAAAGTGCAAAATTCATAGTGATCTGACAGACTCGCAAAAAACCTGTCCGCGATGAGCATAGCTGGTGAACATATCGAAACTCGCACATGCCGGGGATAATAACACTACATCTCCGGGAATTGCCATCCGATGTGCCATTTTCACCGCATCATCCATCGTAACGGCGATATGCGCGCCTTGCTTGCAATCATCGGATAATGCCGCGATAATTTCTTCTTTGGTTTCTCCGATGGCAATGATGGCTTTGACATGTTCCCGAACCATTTTGCTCAGAAGTTTGAAATCACTGCCTTTGCCGCGTCCGCCCAGAATCAGAATCACCGGCGCATCGAATCCTTCCAATGCCCGGATCACCGCATCAATATTCGTGCCTTTGGAATCATCGTAATATTTCACGCCGTTGATCTCAGCCACATATTCGATCCGGTGTGCCAGTCCCTTGAAATTGCCGATAACCTCCTGAACTGCCTGTAATGACGCGCCCATTGCCAAAGCCGCCAGACAGGCTGCCGCGACGTTTTCAAGATTGTGTTTTCCGGGAAGCCTGATCTTGGAAAAATCAAGCGATTCGATATCAAACGCGTTTTCCAAAAGCGGATTGTAGAACAGCTTTCTGCTGCGAATGTGTTGGGCAAGCTCGCAGATAAACGCATCGCCGGCATTCAGGATTGCAAAATCATCTGCATTCTGATTTTCGAAAATCCGGGCTTTGGAATATCCGTACGCTCTGAAATCAGGATAGCGATCCAGATGATCTTCGGTGATATTGAGCAGCACAGCCGCATGGGGTTTGAACTGCTGAATCGTATCCAATTGAAAGCTGCTGATTTCCAAAACAATTTTATCGGCTTTGTCATTGCTGTCCGCATACGCGATAAAAGGATTGCCGATATTTCCGCCCACAAAGACTTTAGAGCCGGATTGTGTCAGCATTTCTCCGATCAGCGTGGTTACGGTGGTTTTGCCGTTGGTACCGGTAACCGCGACAATCGGCTCCTTGACAAAGCGATACGCAAGCTCGATTTCGCCGATCACCGGAATGCCTCTGCTCATTGCCCCCTGAATCGGAGCGAGAGTATGCGGAACACCGGGGCTGAGAACAATCATATCCGCGTGTTCAAAACTTTCCGCACGATGCGGACCCAATTCGACAATAATGCCGGATTTTCGAAGAGATGCCGCAGCATCAGCCAGTTTCGATTCATCTCCGCTGTCAGAAACCGTTACTATGGCGCCGCGCTTTTTCAAAAATTGCGCGGTGGTCATGCCGGATTTTCCAAGCCCGACCACCAGAATATCTTTACCTGAAAAATTCAAGTGTTACCTCTTTGATTTATTTTACCCGATGCTTATTCCATAAGGAATGATAAATATCCAAATCAGCAGGATGATTCATTATCTCAAAACATCGGCAGATTGTAAAGAGCGGGTCTGCTCCGATACGAAACTTTTCACAGCAAACAATTAACGCGTCAGCGTTCCCCAGTGGACGGATTCCAACTGACTCAACCGTTTCATCACCGTATCCAGCATCAGCCCGATCACTCCGATGACAATCATGCCGTCCATGACATAATCCATTCTGAGAGCGTTTCGGGAATCCAGAATCAGATAGCCCAATCCCGACTTGACTGCGATCATCTCTGCTGCCACCACAACCAGCCACGCAATGCCCACACTGATTCTGAGCGCAGGAATCACCGCAGGAAGCATTGCCGGAACAATGATTTTCGTGGCAATTTCGTATCGGGTGAAAGCAAAATTGGCAGCTACCTGAAAAAATGTGGGATTGATCGAGGATACCGCACTGGTGGTGGATAAGACCAACGGAAAAAAACTGGATAAAAAAATCAGAAATACTGCCGGTTTATCTCCGATGCCAAACCACAGCATCGAAAGCGGTATCCATGCCAGAGGAGATATGGGACGCAGAAACTGAATCACCGGATTGAGAAAATCCTGTGCGGCACGCCATCTTCCCAGCACCATGCCCAGAGGAATGCCAAGCAAAACTGCCAAATAAAATCCGAGTGTTACCCGAAATAGGCTCGCGACCACATGCTTGAGCATGGTTCCGTTTGCGATCAGTTCCCACAGGCTTTGAAAAACTTTTACCGGTCCCGGAAATACCTGAACACTCCATCCGCTGAACCGCGCCAGCAGTTCCCAGATCAGAAGAATCAGAATAAATACTGAATATTGCTTAAAAAAGCTTACGATAAAATATCTCACTGATGTTCTCCCAGAATCAGAAGCGGCTTGATCTGTTCCTGTGCGATTGCCATTGTCTGAACAATCTGCTGACCGGCAGGCGTGGTTATGATCACTCCGACCTGTGTATCTTTCGGCGCTTTGCTGTATGACACTGCTATCGAAGCCGCCAGTCGGACATCTTCGTCAGAGCCGCCATGAGGCATGATCAGCACAGGTCCAGGAATGTTTTCGAGTTTTATTCGGATATCCTCTTGATTATCATAATAAAACATGATCTGCTGGTTATCCGCCTGTGTTCTGCCGACAATGATTTTGCAACTCGGACTCAGGCGCAGATGGCGACCGAATTTCAGTAAATGAAATTCCCGCTCCGCATAAGTTTCCTGATGCCCGAACAAATCTCTCAGCCGAGTCGAATAGACCTCTTCGGTCAGCAGACATCCGCCCGCAGGCGTGGGATACTCCCGGATACCGAATTGTTCCGCAAGCTGCATCTGAGCTTTGCGCGATCTGCCGTTGATCCCCATCAGCAAAGAGCGATTCACCCATCCGTTTTTTTCGGGAATGGTTTCGGGAAGAATCAGCGCACTCAAAGGGCGCAGAATATAGCCGTCAAAGCCCGAATGTTTTTCCACATAGCGCAAAGATGATTGGGTCTGGGATTTGGGGCGCTGTCCCGCAACTTCGCCGCTGAATAAAAAATGAACGCCGCGCTGAGTCAGGGTTTCCCCGGCAAGTCTGAACATCAGCGTATGACAGTCAATGCAGGGATTCATGTTTTTTCCGTATCCGAGCTTGGGCGCTTTCATCATTTCAAGATAAATCGGTGTAATATTGCGGACTGTCAGAGAAATGCCGGTCATTTCGGATGCTTTCCGGGCTTTATCTGCAGAAAAAAACGGCGTTTCAAAGCTGATCCATTCCACATCAATTCCCTGCTGCTTCAATACCAATGCGGACAGAATGCTGTCCAATCCGCCGGAACACAAGCCCAGCGCACGAATAGCCGAGTTATTCAAAGTCATTGTAAAATATCTTTTCTGAGTAACTTTTCCGCAAGCATACAATTTATTTCAGATGTTTTCAAGGATATCCGAATAAACTGATCTGAAAGTCCATGAAAATTCGAGCAGTTGCGAATCAGAATTTTTTCGTTTGCCAATATATCGCATAGTGTTTCAGCCCGATAGGATGATGATAATTGTCCGAGAATAAATGAGGTCTTACTCGAAAATAAGCGCAGATGTTCCGAGTTTTCGAATGTTCGGATAAAATACTTTCGTTCATTTTCCAAGTATATGCTTGTTTTTCGGACAAACTCATCCATTTCGACAGTATGTGTCATCAGCCATACCACTGCTGCCTGTGCCAGACTGTTGAGGCTCCATGGAAGCATGTATTTGGATAATTTTCGGGTAATTAATGGCGATGCGGATGCAAATCCGATTCTGAGTCCCGGCACTCTGAAAATTTTGGACATCGAATGCAGCACAATCACATTGCCGATATTTCGTCCCAGAAAACTGTGCTGTTCCGCGTCCGCAACAAATGCAAGATAGGATTCGTCAATAATAAACGTTTTATCGGGAAATGCCTTGCAGAAAGATTCCATGCGATCCGAATCAATCAGAACGCCTGTCGGATTATTCGGATTACAGATAAATACGGTATCCGCATCGCTAATATCTTGTTCAAGTTTATCGAAATCCGGCTCAAAATTGCGGATATCTGTCAGCAGCGAATATCGGTACGGAATATCGTGCATGTTGCAGGCATCGGCATAATCCGAATAGGTCGGGGCAACAATTACGACATTCCGACTCCCGATGGCTTTGGGAATCGCATAAATCAGTTGGGTTGTGCCATTTCCCGCAACAACGCATTCAGGATCGAGTCCGTATCGCTGTGCAAACGCGAAAATAGCGCTGTGGGCATCGGCTTCCGGCAATGCCACAATCGCATGGAGATTATCTTTGAGAAACTCCGTAAGACCCGGCGGAGGTCCCAGCGGGTTCACATTGCTGCTCATATCAATAATATCGGATGGCTGGCATTCGAGCCTTTTTGCCAAAACGTAAATATTTCCGCCGTGTCCGTGAATCATTGTTCAAACCTCCTTCTGAGGCGCATAAGATACAGAGGGGCAAAGGTACAAAGACGTTTCATCCCAAAATCAGACGGAATAATGTTCCGATCATCGGATCAGCAAGAGGCGTGATTATTTTTGATATTCCCAATCTCTCCGACAGAAAAAGGGCGATCAGCACGAGCGATCCGATGAGATGAATTTTTTTCTCATACTTTAGGGTCTTATCTGAGAAAAACGCGGTAATCAGGCTCGATCCTGTCATGGGTGGAATCGGAATCAGCTGATAGATCGCGGTACACAGATTGACAATCAGAACAATCGTAAATACCCGATCCTGAACCTCGAATTTTCCCATCAGCCCGATAATGCTGGCTGCAATACATGCCATCAGGAAATTCGCCCAAGCTCCGGCAAGACGGCTGAAAATCAGGAACAATTTGGGGCGCGAAAATTTATCTGCCCGAATATCCACCGGCTTTGCCCATCCGAAGCCTGAAATAAAAAAGCAGATTGTTCCCCAGATATCCAGATGCAAAAACGCGTTGAAATGAAAGCGTTCTGTGCTGTCTTTGCGTGCATCTCCGAGCAAAGTTGCCGCAAATGCCTGCCCTTCGGCATTGACCATCACCGCAAGCAGAATTGCCACACAGAACGATACTGTATCATCCACTGCCATATTGGAAAAATCGAGTCGGAAAGGAATCGGAAGATTTCTCATCTTGCTAACGCCTCATAAACCTTTCTGATAGGAATATTTTTTTCAATTGCTATGCTTCGACAGACCTCGTATTCGGGAATCAGACGCTCGGTTCCGTCCGGCAGAATTGCCTGCTTCATGCGGATTTTGCCGAAACACGTCTGAACCTCAACGGATTTGCGCGCCAATATCTGCCGTTTTGCCTTGTAATACCTCACACCCAAAGAGCTTGTTTCGGATAAAATGCGATGAATAAGCTTATCCCGTTTATCTTCGGAACACAAGACCTGAATCAGAGTTGCCGGGCGATTTTTTTTCATAAATATCGGAATCAGAACAACATCCAGCGCGCCATCCTCAAACAGCTTTTCCATCACAAATCCGAAGATTTCCGGATTCATGTCGTCAATATTGCTCTCGATGACCATGATATGATCGCTGCGGACATGAGACTCTCCTGCCTGTCCCAGCAGGATTCTCAGCAGATTCGGGCGATCCCGAAATTCTCTTTGCCCTGCGCCGTAGCCGACTTTTTCAACCTTCATGCTCGGAATTGTTCCGAAAGATTCAGATAAGCTTTTAATAATTGCCGCGCCGGTCGGCGTTACCAATTCTTTTGAGATTTTCGCATCATATACCGGAACCTCTTTGAGAATTTCAAGGGTTGCAGGCGCAGGCAATGGCAGCACTCCGTGAGCGCAGGAGACAAAGCCTTTACTCATGGGAATCGCGGATGCAGTGATTTGAGTAATTCCCAAATATTCGATACATAAAGCAGTTCCGACAATATCGGCAATCGCATCAATGCCGCCCACTTCGTGAAAATGGACGCTTTCAATCGGGCATCCGTGAATCTGCGCTTCAGCTTTGGCAAGGGTTTCGAATATCTTCAGGCTGTTTGTTTTGACCGGATCGGAAAGAGTGCTGCTTTGAATCAGATCAGCAATATCGCGATATTTACGATCCCGCGCACAATCGAACGCGTGAACCATTGCCTGAGTTGATTTTATGCC
>CAZMDM010000601.1:0-3917 GCA_964564775.1 uncultured Desulfonema sp.
AAAAATTATCAAATTTATCCCGCCCTAATAACACAAAAAAGCAACAAAAAGCAACCTTAAAAAATCGTAAAGAAATCTGAATGTGAAATTCCGCCCGGATTGCATCCGCTATGGTTCGATAGGGATTATGTCATGATTAAAGAACTAAGAAAACAGAGTATTTTCGATGTGCAGATGACTGATGACATGGATAGACTGATCGCAGATACTGCGTTACTTGGTCGGAATATTTATGAGCCTGACATGAAATCTGAAAACGAACCACGCATACCCGGATTGAAATCCGAACCTTCATCACATTGCCGTTACGCGGTTTATGAACACAGGTGAGGATTTCAATCCCTGTATGATGCCCGGATATTTTTCAGATTCGATATTACTTCTGAACAGATTCTCATACCTGTTTGATGTTCGGTTGACAAAGTAAAAATAGAAATTTTTCAATAATTTGAATTTACTTCATTTTATCTGTCTCGGTTCACCGGGTATCAGCCTGACAGCGATACAATCGTAAGTAATCCTGCCGCCCTGATAAGTAACCGTACCCCGCAGCAGGATACGCCAACCGCCGTTCTGGAACACGCCGTCGGTTGCAATTTTCCCGATCGGATCGATTGCGGAATCGAGCGATTCCAGAAGACTCGGATTTTGCGTCAGGGCGATATGTTTCATGCCCGGACTACTGACAAGGGTTACGGATTCCACCATCAGATTCGAGAGATCACGAAAGACAAATGTTTCCGGGGCAGGTTTTGCCTGCAATCGGATCATCCTTGCCCGCGCATCCGGTCCTGCAGTTTCTTTGGTAACATCTATCAGATCGAGCAGATAGTTGCGGATATCTCCCAAGTCTTTGATGTTTTGCAGTTTGTCGAGTCCGGGATAACTCTTGATTGCCTTGGCAAGCATGGATATTTCGCGCAGATAATGATTCCACTGGTTTTCCGGTACCAGATACATGACAACCAGAGATACGGGTTTGCCATCCCGAGCGCCGTACTCGATTCCTGTCGGACTCCATCCGATTACGCACACGAGATTCTCCTCAAACGAAACCCGGGCGTGGGGACATGCCCAGCCGTCACCGATAGCAGTATTGGTCGCCTGTTCCCGTTTCATGACATTCCCGACCACATCTGTTTCGGCAGGAACTTCTGGAAATGCTTCGATAATATGTGCCAAAAATTGCAAAGCATCCGTTTTGTCGTTATCGGGCAGTTCGAACAGACGTCCTTCCTGAAGAGCATCCAACAGAGTATTCATGATCAATTACCTCCGTAACGGTTGAAGAACCATGTCTTCACCAAATGAGTCAGCACAGCGTAAGCAGAGAGGAAGAAAGCCATCCATAACCAAAAAATACTCGGCAAAGGAACCATTCCCAAATCTGCTGCAAACGGGGAATAGGGCAGCCAAGCCCCGATAAACATGATGAGAAGCGTGGTCATGGTCATGGGTAAAGATGCCTGACTTCCGAAGAAAGGAATCCGTCTGGTTCGGATAATATGAACAATCAGCGTCTGAGTCAGCAGAGATTCGACAAACCATCCGGTCTGAAAAAGTTTTTCCAATGCTTCTTTCTGAACCGGAGCGGTCACGGGATTGAGAAATTCACTGCATCGGAAAACAAACCACATCAGCGCGAATGTGGCATAATCAAAAATGGAACTGATCGGTCCGATAAAAATCATAAATCGTTTGATATTATCAATATTCCATTTGAGAGGTTTTGTAATAAGTTCTTCATCCACCGTATCTGTCGGAATGCCGGTCTGTGAAAAATCGTAGAGCAGGTTGTTAGTAAGAATCTGCACCGGCTGCATCGGAAGAAAGGGCAGAAGATAACTCGCGCCCACCACACTGAACATATTGCCGAAATTGGAGCTTGCGCCCATACGGATATATTTGACAATATTGGCAAAGACCCGTCTGCCTTCCATGATGCCTTCTTCGAGAACAAGCAGGCTCTTTTCCAAAAGCACGATGTCCGCGGATTCTTTTGCCACATCCACAGCGGAATCCACCGAAATTCCGACATCCGCGGCTTTCAGTGCAGGTGCATCATTGATTCCGTCTCCCATAAATCCCACCACATGTCCGTTGCGGCGCAAGTCGGTAACGATCTGCTCTTTCTGCAGGGGAGACAGTTTAACAAAAACATTGCCCTCCTTCACTGTTTTCGAAAATTCCTCCGGAGAAAGCCGCTCGAGCTGCGATCCTGTAACCAGCCGATCCATCTGCAAGCCCACATCCCGGCAGACCTTCTCCGTTACCAAACCATTATCACCCGTCAAAACCTTGAGCTTGACTCCGGCTGCACTCAGAAGCGCAAGTGCTTCGGTAGCCGTGGATTTGGGCGGATCGAAAAAAGCAATGTAACCGAGCAGAATGAGTTGAGATTCATCCTGTACCGAAAACGTGGTTTTTTCTCGGGAAAACTCCCGATAGGCAATCCCCAGTACCCGGAAACCGACTTGATTAAGTTTTTCGACTTCTTCGAACAGATCCCCCCGGATCATGTCGATTAACGGAAACACATCCTCTTCGATCTGATAGTGGCTGCAGCAAGAATAAATCTCCTCGACCGCGCCTTTGCAGATCAGAACATGGTCTCCTTCATATTCCACGACCACAGACATCCGCCTGCGCCGGAAATCGAAAGGTAATTCATCCACCAGTCTGCATCGATCAGTATCCAACTCGGTGTATTCGAGAACCGCGCGGTCAATCAGATTACGCAAGCCTGTTTGAAAATAACTGTTGAGGTACGCATAGTTCAGGACTTCTTCGCTTTCGTTGCCGAGGATATCCACATGCTGTTCCAACACCACACGATCCTGTGTCAGGGTTCCGGTTTTGTCCGTGCAAAGTATGTCGATAGCTCCGAAATTCTGTATGGATGGCAGCCGCTTGACAATGACTTTTTTCTTAGCCATAGTCAGCGCGCCTTTCGCCAGATTGACGGTAACGATCATGGGCAGCATTTCAGGTGTCAGACCGACCGCTATGGACAACCCGAACAGCAATGCCTCCAGCCAATTGCCTTTGGTCATGCCCACGATAAAAAATACCGCACAGACCATCACTACCATGAAACGGATCATCAGCCATGTGAATGAGCGAACCCCGCGATCGAAATCGGTTTCATCGCGTTTTTGGCTCAGCCGTTCCGATATGGCTCCGAACAGGGTTCGGATACCGGTATTGATGACCAATCCTCGCGCGGTGCCGCTGGTAACCGATGTGCCAAAAAAACAGGCATTCGGCAGTTCCATAACCGACCGCACAGAAGAACTCACGACAGCAGCGCTCTTCTCGATAGGCATGGATTCTCCGCTCAGAGCAGACTCGCTTACAAAAAAATCTTTGGCTGAGATCAGCCTCAGATCTGCCGGAATGATAGACCCCGCATGGAGCAGCACAATATCTCCGGGAACAATTTCCGATATTCTGACCTCGGACTCTGCACCCTTTCTGATAACGAATGTGGATGTTTGTACGCGTTTTCCAAGACTCTCCACTGCCAGAGCAGATCGGCGGTCAAGAATATAGGATAACCCGACGCTGAGGAGAATCATCGCGCCCACGATGACAGTAGATTTCATCTCGCCGATCACCCCCGAGACCAGAGCGATCACCAGAAGCTGAATAACCAGAGGGCTTCTGAACCGATGAAACATGTCTTCCCAGAATCCCGTGCGATTGAGGTGAGACAGTTCATTATATCCGTATTCACTCAGACGTTTTTCAACATCCTCTGCCGACAGTCCGTGTGAAGCGGTTCTGAGCGTAGCGATTGCATCATCAATAGGCATGGTACAGATATCTCGCAATCGCTGTTCATTGTCCGAGGATAGCGTTGAACCGTTCGGTTTGGTGAGAATATCTTGTTTCATGGCGCGATTCTCCATGCAACA
>CAZMDM010000602.1:0-2525 GCA_964564775.1 uncultured Desulfonema sp.
CTACGGAATTGTATGAAGAAGCCCGGCTGGCAAGACTGGGGACGGAAAAATTTCTCTTGGATGGGCGTCATACCGGAACCGGCGGCGGCAATCACATTATCATGGGCGGCGCAACTCCGGCAGACAGCCCCTTTCTGCGAAGACCCGATCTGTTACGGAGTTTTGTCGCATACATGAACAATCATCCGTCTTTGTCATACTTGTTTTCAGGCTTGTTTATCGGTCCCACGAGCCAGAGACCCCGTGTTGACGAAGCCCGGCATGACAGTCTTTACGAGCTTGATATTGCTTTCCATGAGTTGGATCGCCAGATGAGCAACAATCAGATATGCGCTCCTTGGCTGGTGGATCGCATTTTCAGACATATTCTGACAGATGTTACCGGAAATACTCACAGAACTGAATTTTGCATAGACAAATTGTATTCGCCGGATTCTGCATCGGGTCGTCTGGGACTGCTCGAATGCCGCACGTTTGAAATGCCGCCTCATGCGCGTATGAGTCTTGCACAGCAGCTTCTTCTGAGAATCATGACAGCTTGGTTTTGGAAAAAGCCGTACAGAGAATCGTTGGTCAGGTGGGGAACCCGGCTTCATGACCAATTCATGCTTCCTCATTTTGTGGAAAGCGATTTTGATGATGTGCTTAAAGATTTGAATGAAAACGGATATCCGCTGAAAAAAGCGCATTTTCATCCCCACTTTGAATTTCGTTTTCCAGCTTACGGCACGGTTGCGTATCAGGATATTCAATTGGAACTCAGGCAGGCAATTGAGCCTTGGCATGTTCTCGGAGAAGAAGCAGGCGGAGGCGGAACCGTGCGTTATGTAGATTCTTCGGTAGAACGGCTGCAAGTCAGCGTCAAAGGCATGACAGATTCAAGGCATATTGTTACCTGCAACAACAGACGGGTTCCGCTGCATCCCACAGGCAGAGAGGGCGTTTTTGTCGCAGGAGTCCGGTATCGAGCGTGGCAGCCGCCTTCGTGTCTGCACCCTACGATTCCGGTTCATACGCCCTTGATTTTCGACATTGTAGATACATGGACAAAACGATCTGTCGGAGGCTGCGCCTATCATGTCGGGCATCCGGGCGGACGTAATTACAATGTGTTTCCTGTGAATGAAAACGAAGCGCAGGGCAGACGCAACTCCCGTTTTATCCCGATTTGTCATACGCCGGGCGCGCTGCATACCATTCCGACTGAAGAGCATAATCCTTATTTTCCGTTCACTCTGGATTTAAGGATGCCATAACATGCCATTTTGCCAATATTCATCACCGGCAGGCAGTTATTGCGAAGCTTATGAGTCGCCGGGGCAGCCCAGAAAACACTGGATAAAATTCATTGACGCCATTACAGAGATGGGAGAGTCGGAATTTCTCAAAAGAATTTCTCAGGCTGAAAAAATGCTTCAGAAGCACGGAGCAACTTACAATCTGTTCGGGGATCAGGAAAATACCGACCGAGCTTGGGAGCTTGATCTGATTCCGTTTCTGATTCCTCTTTCCGAATGGAGGATGATTGAAGCAGGTCTGATTCAGCGCGCTCGGCTGCTTGATGCGATTTTGAAAGATATTTACGGCGAACAAAAATTGCTCAGACAAGGAAAAATAACACCTGACATCATATTTGCAAATCCGTTTTTCTTAAATCAATGCTCAGGGATTGAAACGCCGGGGCTGGTGTTTTTTGCGGTTGATCTGTGCAGAACTTCAGACGGGCAGTGGCGCGTGATTGCCGACAAAACTCGGACGCCCGCAGGTCCTGGCTATGCGTTGGAAAACCGCATTATCATGTCCAATGTCATGGCAAGAATATTTCATCAAAACAGCGTGATGAGAGTTGCGCCTTTTTTCATCAATATGCCGGAATATCTGAGAAGCATCTCGCTCTACAACCGGGATGATCCGAGAATCATCCTGCTCTCATCAGGACCAGCCGGTGAAAGCTATTTTGAACAGGCATTTCTTTCCCGATATTTGGGCTATCAGATGGTTGAAAGCGGTGATCTTACTGTCAGAGATAACAAAGTTTATGTAAAAACGCTGGGCGGTCTTGAACCGGCAGACGTCATATTCCGATGGATCAGCGACAATGACTGCGATCCTCTGGCTTTGCGCGGGGATACCGACTTAGGTGTTTCAGGGCTGATTCATGCGATCAGAAAAAAAAATGTCGTTGTGATCAATCCCATCGGCGCAGGCATTTTGGAAAGCCCTGTATTTTCAAGCATCATGCCTGCTTTGTGCCAAGATATTCTGAGCGAAGAGTTGATTTTGAATGATCTGAATACGCTATGGTTCGGAAATAAAGAATCTTTGGAATATGTTCTGAATCACCTGGATCACTATATTATCCGACAGAGTTTCAATCCCAAACAAGCAATTACCATAGACTGCAAGATCGCTTCGGATGCTGAGACTGCCTGCCTGATTGAAAATATTCGATTTGCTCCTTATCAATATCTTGCTCAGGAAAAGACAGAGATTTCAAATATTCCGACTTTTTATAAGTATGGAGT
>CAZMDM010000603.1:0-25511 GCA_964564775.1 uncultured Desulfonema sp.
GATAACCGAGATCATTGAGCATCTGTCGGAGCATACTGAGGATATATTCTTCGTCGTCAACCAGTAAAATCCGTTCGCTGCCAGTTAAAGGCGGTTCATCGGAAAGGGGGGGAGTCTGACTATTGATGCTTTCAGATGATATTGCGGGCAGATATAAAACAAAAAGACTTCCCTTCCCCAATTCGCTGGATACACGGATATGTCCGCCCATCTGCTTCACAATTCCGTGAACCACCGAAAGTCCCAATCCGGTTCCCCTGCCCACCGGCTTTGTTGTAAAAAACGGATCAAAAATCCTCTCCAAAACCTCTTTGGACATACCGACACCGGAGTCGCGGACAGAAAGCTTCAGATATTTGTCCGAAGGAGAAGTATCCGGGATATTTTCCGATCCGATGTCTGTTTCCATAAGGCAGACTTCCATTGTTCCGCCGGTATCCCGCATGGCATGAAACGCATTTGTGCACAGATTCATAATGATCTGATGAATCTGTGTCGGGTCTCCGAGTATCGGAGAACAGTCAGGATCGATTTTCTGAACAATCTTTATGGTCGTGGGTAAGGTTGAGCGGACAAGCTTCAGAGCTTCTTTGATAATAGGATGAATTTTCAATTTTATTTTTTCTTTTTCATGCTGGCGGCTGAACATGAGAATCTGATTCACCAGTTCTCTTGCCCTGAGGGCGGCTTTATATATTTCTTTAATATTTTTAAATGCTTTGCTATCTTTCGGTAGTTCATCCATCGTCATTTCGGCATAACCCATGATCGGAAAAAGAATATTGTTAAAATCATGGGCAATTCCTCCGGCAAGCGTTCCGATGGCTTCCATCTTCTGCATATAGCGGAGCTGCTTTTCAATAGCGAGTCTTTTTTCTTCTTCCTGTCTGATTTCGGAAAGATCATAGACAGCCGTCAGAATACAATCATGCCCTTCGAATACAATCTGCTGCGAAGAAAAAGACGCGGGAAAAACCGAACCGTCGGCTTTTTTCAGTCTGACCGGAAAGCCTCTGATCTCGCCTTTTTCGGCAAGCATTTTCAGGATAGTCTGTCTGTCTTCAGGATTTTCATACAGAACAGAGGCATTTAATTTATGAAAAATTTCCTTAGAATACCCAAAGATATCCAGCGCTTTTCCGTTGGAAAAAAAAATTTCGCCTGTTTCCGAAGTAATCACCATCGGAAGCGGCATGGTATCACTGATGACTTCGAATAACTGCCTAAGATTGTTTTCGACTCTGCCAGAGTGCCTGCTGACGATCTGGATTGCCTTTTCAAGCCCTGCTATCCGACGCTTCAGTCTGGAAATTTCTTTGTCCCGATCACAGTTCATTCGAATATGATTTCCATATTTTCCATAAGGTCTTCGAATGTCGGAACCGTTTCTTTCTGCCAAGTATAGTGGTTCGAACACAGAATTGTCATCTGCAGTCCTTCGATATCCGCTGCTTCCAGAATTAGGCTGACACAGATGGTTTTGATTCCCGAACTGTTCAGATATTCAAGGTTTCTGATATCCAGCGTGATCTTCGGCGGAGCAGCGGCTATGACTTGTTCGAATAATCTTTCGATTTCGCCATAGTCTTCCAACATGAGCGAGAGTTTGCCCGCTATCCGAATCACACCATTCTGATAGCTTATGTCATAGCCTTCTTTCCCGATATTCATTTTTCATCCTTTCTTTTCAAAGATATTCTTGCCAGAGTCGTGATCAGCGTTATTTCAGGTCTCTGTTCAAGTCTCCATGAAAGTGCTGCCCCTCGGTCTTTGATAATTGTAATCAGCCCTACCTGAGATTTCCTGCTGCCGGATTTTTTTGCCTCCTTCATTCTTCGGATAAACAGTTTCTGAAGGTTTTCCGCTTCGAGAATCGAAGTAATGAATACTTTGAAATCTCCGATCTGTTCTGTTCTGGCGCTGTTTTTCACATATACCAGCAGTTCATCGGATTTGAAACAAAGCTGAATCATAATCATATAATCCGATTTCACACTGTGATATACGGCATTCTCCAACAGTTCAGCACAGACAAAGTGAAGTGTTGATTTGATGCTTTCGGTATCCAGGATGTTCTTCCAGAAATTTCCGAGAAATTCGGCGGTAATATCCTTGCTTTTCCAAAGTTTTTCCTTTTCGATATAATCGGTTTTGATGGTGAACGTCAGCGATCCTTCGAAACCGACCGATTCGGGTTCTGTATAATCCCCCAGTATCATAACATTTGCTTCATCCATTTTTCCCTCTCATAGCTTCAAATCAGACAAGATCGAATCTAAAAAAAACATCCGCAGGCTGTCCGCAATCTATACTGATATGAATATCAACGCTCATTTATAATAATGAATGGACTTTATAATATACTGAAACATACCAAAATGCAAGGAAGTATTAAACAACAGATAGGATGTAAAGACTTATATCGAATCTGATAAATAACCAAGCGATAAATTGTCCGGATAGAAACTGAAGCTTGTTTAAGCAGGGATGAACGCTCAGCCCTGAAATTGATTCCGGGGCTTCGGGACGGATTTATGATAGAATATTTTTCAGTTTTTATATTACCTTTCACAATAACGGTTGTTTTATATTTTTCCGCGCTAAGCAATGTGTTAACATATTGCTAATATTTCAGGATAAAAACTATCGTCAGAAATCTGTTCCCATGAATACGGGCAGGTCTGAGGAAATTCGGATTCAGGGATACCTGTATCTTTGAATGCCCTTGAAATGGCAACATCATAAGCTTCTGCTATTTTTTCCCCGATTCCGTATTTCAGACTCGGATTTTCTTTCAGAATTTTTCGGATTCTCTTGCGCTGCTCATTGATTGTGCCGTTCCAACTGCTGGAACGATGCTGCGGCTGAAATTGCCATTTCAGTAAATGAGCCAGCAAAACGATCATACGGTTTATCAATTGCTGCTGTTCGCTTTTTCCCATGCTTTCCAACTCCTCAGCAATCCGGAGCGCATCAATCTCCGCGAATCTGCCATCTCTGATAAGAGCAGCATTGCTCATTGCCCATGCGTAGAAATCATGCTCATAATCAATCTGGTTCAGCATCTTGAAACCTCACTGCTACGGATTCCATTTTCATAATTCATCTTACGCAGTAATTTGCAAATGCGTTTTCCGCTCTGACGGCAGATAAGCATTTCAAGCCATCTGTATACAGACAGACAAAATTACTGAGTAAGATGAGTTAAGAATATCCAATACTTTAACAGATGTCAAGCCTTTCAAAAAAGTCAAGCCCCTGAGACGCATCCCAGAGGCTTGTAGATATCAATTATTGCTGATTACTCAAATTACTAGTTCCCTTTTCTCCCATCATCACACGCTTGACCCTCTTTGGCATCGCCGGGTCTGGCATGTTCTGCGGTGCCGGTGGTCTTGCACGCATCGCCATCTTTGCCGCCTTTGCCTGCCTGAATATCTGACGCGGCAACGGTTACAACCGGCATTTCCGCCAATTGTTTCAGTTTCTCATAGCGTTCTGCATACTCCACTTCGATCATTGCCCGCAGAGCTTTAGATTCTTCGGGGAAGGCTTTTTCCAAAGAGGCATACCGAACTTCGCCTGCAAGGAACTGCTGCAAGGTTCCATCAGGTTTTTTGGAATCCAGCACAAAGGGATTTTTGCCCTCTTTTTTCAGATTGGGATTAAAGCGATACAGGGGCCAATAGCCGCATTTCACTGCCAAATCCTGCTCTTCCTGCGTTTTGCCCATGCCTTTTTTGATGCCGTGATTGATGCAAGGCGCATAGGCCAGAATCAAGGAAGGTCCGTCATAGCTTTCTGCTTCGGTAACTGCCTTCATCAACTGATTTTTATTTGCACCCATTGCCACACTTGCAACATAAACATAGCCATACGTCATCGCCATTGCTGCCAAATCTTTTTTGCCGGTTTTCTTGCCGGACGAGGCAAATTTGGCAACCGAGCCGGTGGGCGTTGCTTTGGAAGACTGACCGCCGGTGTTGGAATACACTTCGGTGTCATAGACCAGAATATTAATGTCTTCGCCCGAAGCAAGCACATGATCCAAGCCGCCGAAAGCAATATCATACGCGGCACCGTCGCCCAAAAATACCCAGTAGGATTTCTTGGTGAACAGTTTGGAATAGCTGAAAATTTCTGCCAAAAGCGCATTATCTTTGTACAGCGGCAGCATGGCTTTGAGCTGATCGCCGAATTTTTTGGAATTATCCGGGCATTTCATGTTGTCCAGCCAGCCGGCAAGCGCATCTTTGAGTTCCTGCGGAATATCGGTGGCAATCGCCTGCTTTGCCAATTCCGCTAATTTTTTGCGCTGCTGCAATGCACCCAGGAACATGCCGTAAGTAAATTCTGCCGGGTCTTCGAACAAAGAACTTCCCCAGGAAGGTCCGTGTCCATCTTTGTTCACGCAATACGGAATCGAAGGCGCGGAGCCGCCCCAGATCGAGGAACATCCGGTTGCATTGCCGATCACCATGCGGCTGCCGAACAATTGCGTAACCAGTTTGGTATATGGGGTTTCGCCACAGCCCGAACATGCTCCGGAAAATTCCATGAGCGGCTGACAGAACTGGCTGCCTTTGACCGAATCTTTTTTGAGAATATTATCTCTGATCGGAACCTGCTCTACCACAAAGTCGAAATTCGCAGCCTGATTGAGCTGCGTATCCAGCGGTTTCATTACGAGTGCAGGTACTTTTGCCGGACAGATATCCGCACAGTTGCCGCAGCCCATACAATCCAAGGGACTGATCTGAATGCGGAATTTGTAATCTTTGAGTTCTTTGCCTTTTGCCTCGACTGCCTCGAATCCTGCCGGAGCTTTTTTGAGTTCTTCATCGGTTACGAGCGCAGGGCGGATAACCGCATGAGGACAAACCATGACGCATTGGTTGCACTGAATACAGTTTTCTTTCACCCACTCGGGAACCGTGATGGCAACACCGCGTTTTTCGTATTTGGTGGTAGCAACCGGGAAAAGCCCGTCCGGCGTGAACATGCTGACCGGAAGTTTGTCGCCCTGCTGAGACAGCATGGGACGCATAACATTGGTTACAAACGCGGGTTCTTTTCTGGCAGGAGTGGCAGCATCTACGGCATCTGCCCAAGACGCGGGATATTTGACTTCTGAGAGATTTTCCAATGTTTTCTCGACACCGGCAACGTTCATATTGACGACTTTATCGCCTTTTTTGCCGAACATCTTCTTGATTTCTTTTTTCAGATATTCGATAGCCTGATCTACCGGCAGCACATTGGCAAGCTTGAAGAATGCGGTCTGCATAATCATGTTGATTCTGCCGCCGAGTCCCACTTCTGTGGCAATTTTGACCGCATCAATATTGTAGAATTTCAGCTTTTTGCGGGCAATGGTGCGGCGCATGTGCGCGGGCAGTTTGGTCTCCATGTCCTGCAATGTCCACGGAGAATTCAGAACAAAAGTTCCGCCTTCTTTGATGCCTTCTAAAACATTATATACATCCACATAATTTTCTTTGTGGCAAGCAATGTAATCCGCAGCGTTGATCTGGTATGTGGATTTGATCGGTTTTTTGCCGAAGCGCAGATGCGACATGGTAACGCCGCCGGATTTTTTGGAATCATAAGCAAAATACGCTTGTGCATACATATCCGTATTGTCGCCGATGATTTTGATGGCGGTTTTGTTTGCACCGACTGTTCCGTCCGCGCCCAAACCCCAGAATTTGCACTGAACCGTGCCTTCGATGCCCACGTCAAAGCTGTCATCCACTTCCAATGAAGTGAAGGTTACGTCATCGGTGATACCGACCGTGAAATGATTCTTGGGACCTGCGGATTTCATATTGTCGAACACGGCTTTTGCCATGCCGGGCGTAAATTCTTTGGAGCCGAGTCCGTAGCGTCCGCCGAGAATGGTCGGCATTTCGCCTTTTTCCATATATGCGGTGCAGACATCCAGATACAGCGGGTCGCCCAATGCGCCGGGTTCTTTGGTGCGGTCCAGAACCGTGATGCAGTTGGCAGTTGCCGGAATTGCTGCAAACAAATCTTTGACAGAAAAGGGTCTAAACAAGCGGACTTTGACCAATCCTACGGATTCGCCCTGATCATTGAGATAATTGACCACTTCCTCCAGAGTTTCGCAAGAGGAACCCATCGAAATCACGACGCGATCCGCATACGGGTCGCCCACATAATCGAAGAGTTTGTATTTGCGACCGGTCAGGTTGCCGACTTTTTTCATGTATTCGCTAACGATATTCGGCGTTTTCAGATAATATGGATTGCGGATTTCAAAACCCTGAAAATAAATATCCGGGTTCTGAGCAGTTCCGCGAAGCTCCGGTTTTTCGGGGTTTGCGCCTCTGGCTCTGAAATCGGCAACTGCCTGCCAGTTCACCAATTTTGCCATATCGGCATAGTCAATCACTTCGATTTTCTGAAGCTCGTGAGAGGTGCGGAATCCGTCAAAGAAATGCAGAAACGGCACACGGGATTCGATAGCTGACAGATGCGCCACCAATGCCAAATCCATGACCTCCTGCACAGATGAGGCGCAGAGCAGCGCAAAACCGGTCTGGCGCACTGCCATCACATCCTGATGATCGCCAAAAATCGAAAGCGCATGGGCAGAGATTGCGCGGGCAGTAACATGAATGACCGCAGGCAGAAGCTCGCCGGACATTTTGTACATATTGGGAATCATCAGCAGCAAACCCTGAGATGCGGTAAAGGTGCTGGTTAATGCGCCGGCAGCTAAAGAGCCATGCACTGCCGCAGCCGCGCCTGCTTCAGACTGCATCTGACGGACAATCATCGGCTGCCCGAAAATATTTTTCAATCCTGCCGCAGCCCATTCGTCCGCGCTCTCCGCAATGGGAGAAGAAGGGGTGATCGGATAAATTGCAGCCACATCGCTCATTGCATACGCAACATGCGCGGCAGCGGTATTGCCGTCAACGGTTTTCATTTTTTTTGCCATAACCCAAACTCCTTGAACATTGAATATCTTAGATTCGATTCGAATTTTATGCTGAATGAAATTCAGTAGGATATTCGAAATGAAGAGATTTGTAAAGAGAAATTTTGTTACTCAGCCAAAAAATCCTATAAATTCGGATTATGACTGCCTGTAACTTAAAAAATATGCGAGATGAATTGTAATCATGTTCTAAAGTCACTGTCGGGAAAGACGATTGATAAATAAATGAGGAGTCGGGGAGTTCTTGAATTAAACAAAGAGTATGTTCCGTAAGATTACCTACCCTCCTGTCATAAGCTGCTTTCTGAAAAGCAGATAAAACAAACCACTTATCTCTTGAAAAACAATTTGCCAATAATGACACTTTCTGCACGTTATTTGTCATTTATGCCTCTTTTGTTTTATCCTGTCCGATGATATTTTTCCTACAAAGATTTGGGCAGACATTCCGACATATCGGCTGTTGAAGTTTTCCACAACATCACAAAAAAGAGGCAACAATGATGAACACAAATTCTATCCTGACAGAATACCGTAACGGAGATTTTGAGACGCGGCTGTCCCTTTTCCTCAATTACAGAGATTTCCGAAATGAATTCATCAAGATTGACCATTCTGAGTCCGATAGAAAATCTGCGGGAAAAGAATATGCAGATACAACGCAAAATGCAATGTACGGGCTCGGAAACCCTCGGTCAGCGGGAATTTGAATTTTCGGGACTCGGAAAGGAGAATAGAAAAATGGATACGAAACAAGCAGAATTTTCTTTTCAGGCACGTTGGGCAGATATGGATTTTAACGGACATACGAAAAATACCGCGTATCTGGATTATGCTGCCGATTGCAGAATGCTGTATTTCAAGGCAAACGGATTTCCGATGTCCGATTTTATGAAGCTCGGCATCGGTCCGGTGGTATTCAAGGACACCATTCAGTATTTCCGGGAAATCTTCATGTATGAGACTTTTACGGTCTCTCTGCGTCTGAAGGGGCAGAGCAAAGACGGATCGAAATTTCATCTGGTCAATGAATTTCGAAAACCGGACGGTACGCGGGTGGCGATGGTTAGTTCGGAAGCCTGTTGGTTTGATCTGAAAAGCAGAAAGATCACCCAGCCGCCGGAAAAGCTGTTCGAAGTTATAAATCAGCTTGAAAAAACTGAGGATTACAAAGAAATCGTTTCCAACGGAACTGCCGGATGATGCGATAAGGAAAGGAGAAAGCGTATGTCTCAGCCGAACAGGATTTATTCTGCCTCAGAAATCAGAAATATCTGCTTGGATGCCGGAGCAGATGATGCGGGTTTTGTAAATATTGACCGGGATTCTTTGAGCAAGGAACGGGATGGAATCCTGCATGTCTATTCTCTGACCCGTAGCATTATTTCCATCATCATAACAAACAATCGCGAAAACATTCAGAGTCCGGCACGATATGTGGCAAATGAAGAATTTCATCGCATAGGAGACAGGACTTCCGGTGTTTCGAGGGAAATTCTGCGCCGCCTGAACCGACTCGGCATTCGCGGGGTGGTTGTCAACAAGGATTGGCCTATGGCGATGGATCGCTATCCGGCAAAGATGTGGGATGTCAGCCATAAGATCATGGCAGTGGAAGCCGGTCTGGGACAGATGGGAATGAACCGGCTTGTTCTTCATCCGAAATATGGCAGTTTTGTTCAGTTGGAAAGTATTCTGATAAATGCTGTGATGGATGAATATGGTTCCCCTCTGAAAGAGAATCCCTGCATCAACTGTAATCTGTGCGCCGCCGTATGTCCCACAGGCGCGATCACCAAAGATCAGCCCTTTGATTTCATGGCATGTATCACGCATACATATCGGGATAATTTTATCGGATTCAATAATTTCGTGGAAGCTGTCGTCAGTTCTGATAATATGGAGGAATACCGCTCTCATTTCGATGATCGGGAGACGGGGTTTATGTGGCAGTCTCTGATGTTTCGGATGAGCTATCGGTGCAGCTACTGTATGGCTGTCTGCCCTGCGGGACAAGAAGTTGAACCCGTTTATCAGGAAAACAGGAAAGAACATGTCGAAAGGATACTCAGACCGCTCAGGGATCGCCGGGAGCGGGTGTATGTTACGGCAGGTTCCAATGCGGAAGCAAAAGCCGGAGAAAATCCCAATAAAGAAGTGATGATCGTGAAGGGACTGGTGCGAAAATAATTCAGGCATGGTTCACCCGATCCACATCGATTTGGAACCGAGCGATAAATCGCCCGGCTATAAGCCGAAGCCTGCTTAAGCAGGCTTGAGCTTTCAGCCCTGAAATTTATTTCGGGGCATTTGAAGACAAAATCGGAGTAGTATAAAAATATTTCAGATCAAAGATAAGGAGAATACATAATGAAAACAAGAATTACCGAGCTTTTCGGTATCGAACACCCGATTATTCAGGGCGGAATGCACTATGTTGCATTTGCCGAACTGGCTGCTGCGGTTTCCAATGCAGGCGGTCTTGGAATTATCACCGCACTGACGCAGAAAACCCCGAAAGCCCTGTCCGAAGAGATTGCCCGGTGCCGGAAAATGACCGACAAACCTTTCGGCGTGAACCTGACCTTTCTACCCACTGTTACCTCGCCGGATTATCCGGGCTATATCAGCGCGATTATCGAAGGTGGTGTGAAAATTGTGGAAACTGCCGGCAGAAATCCGCAGGAACATCTGCCGAGGCTCAAAGCAGCAGGCATCAAAGTGATCCACAAATGCACTTCGGTGCGCCATGCTCTGAAAGCCGAAGAAATCGGATGCGATGCGGTGTCGGTGGACGGATTCGAGTGCGGAGGACATCCGGGCGAAGACGACATTCCGAACATGATCCTGCTGCCGCGTGCTGCCGAAGAATTGAAAATCCCATTTGCGGCTTCGGGAGGTATGGCAAATGCGCGCAGCCTTGTTGCGGCTCTGGCTCTCGGAGCAGACGGCATCAGCATGGGAACCCGCTTTATCGCGACCAAAGAAGCTCCGGTGCATGAAAATGTGAAAAAAGCCATTGTGTCAGCAACCGAACTCGATACCCGGCTTGTCATGCGTCCCTTGCGAAATACGGAACGGGTGATGAAAAACGCTGCTGTCGAGCGTCTGCTGAAAAAAGAGGCTGATCTTGGCAAAAATCTGAAATTTCAGGATATCATCGAAGAGGTGGTCGGGGTGTATCCGAAGATCATGATGAACGGCGACATGGAGGCAGGCGCGTGGTCCTGCGGCATGGTTGCGGGACTGATCCATGATATTCCGAGCTGCAAGGAACTCATAGATCGCATTATGAGCGAGGCAGAGGCGATTATCCGAAATCGTCTGGAGGGGATGCTGAAATAAGTTCCGTAAGAACGGCAGATACTAGCCCGGAAATTCATTTCCGGGTATGGTGGCTGTCAGCCCGGCAGATGCTCAGAAATTGGGATTGATTGATGACAGCAGATACGAGTGACTAGCGAAGTCGGTAGTGCCATCGGAGATTTGGAAATCAGCGATCAGGTGCGGCAGGGGATGGTTCTGATTCCTCACGGGTTTGGTCTGATCTATAATGGCGAAGTTTATGGAATAAATGCCAATTTCCTGACAAAAAATACCCATCGTGATCCCATCGGCACGCCGCTGCACCGCTTTGTGCCGTGCCGGATCGAACTTGTGCGGAACGGGTAGAAAGTCCGAAGTCCTTGATTTTTTTTGCCGGTTCTGGAACAACAGGGCGTGTTTGCAAGGATTATTGCAATGAGTAAAGGACAAACAAGGCGGCTAACAGCACATATCCTCGGGAGGCGCAAGCGGCATCTTTGGCGAAGATCCTCAGATACATGATCATTCTGTTGGTCGTGCAAATATAATTACTGTAAATAAAAAATTAGCATAAGCAATCGTTTTAGCGGATTTGCTGAGGCTCGCTGTTGAAAATTACGGAAGATTTCTTTTTGCAGGCGAACCTGTTATAGCGAATTTTTCTGTTCGACAGCACGCTTGAGTCCTTGAAGCGTTTTTGGCATTCCTTTGCGGATCATGTAACCTACTATACGACCGAGAACAGGGGACAGCAGACCTGAAAATACGATTCGGTATAAAGTCCGGGTACCGGAAGAACAGGAAAACAACTCATGATCGAATCGGATGATGAACATCGGAAGCCTGATTTCGGCGGTAAAAGATCGCGGCGGAGTTACTTCGGTGAAATAAAGTTTCCATGCGGGTCCGAATTGAGGACGGATGATACCGCAGGACCCTGTGCAAAACGGACCTTCCAACTGAGCGGATTTCGTATTCGGGTCCCATGACGACCAGCCACTCAGATCCTCGTAAAAGGAGAATATTGCTTCCGGTGTTGCTTTGATGATGATTTCTTCTTCAAATTGCATTTCAGATACTCCTTTTCAAACAGATTGTTGTGAAATATTTTTTCTATCATCCATACCGGATTGCCTCAATCGGATTGAGTCTTGCCGCCTGTCCTGACGGATAGAGCGTGGATAAAAAGCATATCGCCAGAGCAGCTATGGCAATCATGCCGATATCCCAAAACTGCATCCGAACCGGTATGGTCGTGATATAATACACTTCATCTGGAAGCTTGATAAACTGGTAATGTTTCAGCACTACACAAAGCCCGACACCCAATATCACGCCCATTGCCGTACCGATGATGCCGATAGCCATACCTTTGAATACGAATATTTTTCGGATCGCTTTATCGGTTGCGCCCATCGCTTTCAAAATCGCAATATCACGGGTTTTTTCCATGACCATCATAATCAGAGAGCTTGCGATATTGAACGCGGCTACCAACACGATCAGACTCATAATCACGAACATTGCGGTTTTCTCAAGCTTCAGCGCAGAAAAGAAATTATGGTTTTTCTCCATCCAGTCTCGGGTCTGATAGGAGTCGCCCAAATCCGCAAGAATCTTTTTGCCGATTTTATCTGCATCGTAGATATCGGTCAGCCAGATTTCGATACCGGTAACGCTGTCTTCTAAATGCAGCAGTTTCTGAGCTTCTTTCAGATGAATATACGCGTAGTATCCGTCATACTCATACATACCTGCCTCGAAAAAACCCGCTGATCTGAATTTTTTCATCGAAGGCACATGCCCCACCGGAGACATCATGCCTCTGGGTGAAATCAGATATACCGGATTTCCTTCTGAAATCCCTGAATTTATTGCAAGTTCTCTGCCCAGAATAATTCCGGGCGCATCGCTTTCGGTATTCAGCTTGGATAATGCCGAAGGCTTGAGTGTTCTGATCACGTTTTCAGCGGATTCCGGCAGTATGCCTCTGACCAACGCGCCGGAAATGCCTTTGGAAGTGCGGAGCATGGTCTGAACTTCGGCAAACGGCGTTACCGCTTCGACGCCTTTGACGCTCTTTAGGTAGTCCAAAACCCGCCGGTATTCTTTGAACGCGCCGCTTTTTCTGCTCAGCACGATATGAGATTCCACGCCGAGGATGCGGGAAGTCAGTTCCGACTCGAAGCCGCTCATCACGGAAATCACCACGATCAGCGCCATCACGCCGACCGCAACCCCGGCAACGGACAGAAGTGTGATCAGGGATATGAAGGTGTATCCCTCTTTGGCTCTGAGATAGCGGGCGCTTATGAAATGTTCGAAGGACATTGTTGCTCTGTCTCTATTTTCTGATCCGAGTTTATGTCGGACTTTCCTATCCGACATGGTTTGACACTATCGGCTAAAACAGAATAGTCTGCTTCGGAAGTGATGTCAAATATTTTTGAGATCATCCGAAATATACACGGCGGAACACAGTTCACAGGTTGTCCGAAAACGGGGACCGGCCTGTCCTCCTTACCCGGAGGAAGGCCGTGAGAGATTTTCAATCCTGAGAATCCCGGTTCGGACAATATTTGGCTATACCCCTCCGCCCAATACCGCATACAGCTTGACCTGATTGGCAAGCTTGGACAATCGGAGAAGAATAAGCCCCTGCTGCGCGCCGTATAAAGATCGCTGTGCATCCAGCACGCCCAGATAACTGTCCAATCCCTTGTCATACAGAGCGTTTGCCAATCGGTAGGTTTCCGACACTGCCTGCACCAGTGATTGCTGCGCGGACAGGCGCTCGTCTATGGTTCCCTGCACCGCAAGCACATCTGCCACTTCCCGAAACGCGGTCTGAATCGCCTTTTCATACTGTGCCAAAGCGATTTCCCTTTCGACCTTAGCCGCGTCGTATGCAGACCAGAGTCTGGCATCAAAAATCGGGGCGCTGATCTGGGGCGCGAATGCCCATGTTCCCGATCCCGAGTTGAAAAGCCCGGATAGCTCGCTGCTCGCGGTTCCGACTGTGGTTGTCAGCGCAATGCGGGGAAACAGTGCTGCCCGTGCGGCTCCGATCTGAGCATTTGTTCCTTTGAGCCGATGTTCTGCTGCCATGATGTCCGGTCTGAGCAGCAGCACATCCGAAGAAACGCCCGCGGAAATTTCTTTGGGCGAAGTGATGCCGGACAAGTCTTCTGCCGGAATATCCGCAGGAATCGGTGCGCCCAGCAGAAGCGTCAGCGCATTTTCATCCTGTGCCACCTGCTGAATGTAGCGAGCAACATCTCCCCGAGCCGTATCCACCTGAGCCTGCGCGCGGCGCAGATCCAGTTCGGTGGCAATGCCGACTTCGCAGCGCCGTTTGATCAGATTATAGGAAGCCTGCTGTGCCTCGAGCGTGGATTGGGTCAGTTTGAAAATTTCCCGGTCAGCCGCAAGAGCCAGATATGCGCTGGCAACGGAGGACAGCAGCAGAAGCTGGGTGCTGCGCTGTGCTTCTTCGCTGGACAGATAGGTTTCCAAAGCCTGATCTTTCAGACTGCGGATCCGACCGAAGAAATCTATTTCCCATGATGCGATACCGAGACTGACGCTGTATTTTTCTTCGGTTCTGGCTTGTCCGCTCGATGACAGATCCGCAGGAGTACGCTGTTTGCTCATACTGCCTGCTGCACTGAGCGAGGGATAGATTTCCGATCTCTGTATCTTGTACAACGCGCCTGCTTTTTCCACATTCAGAACCGCAAGGCGCAGATCACGGTTATTTTTCAAAGCAATTTCAATAAGCTTTTTCAGCTTCTCGTCAGTAAAAAAATCCTGCCACGCGACTTCGGATGCTTTTGGCAGATTTTCCGAAATATTTGCCGCGCTGCCGGACCATTTTGCGGGAACTGGCGCATCAGGTCTTTGGTATGTCGGCGCCAGAGTGCATCCGCACAAAAGCATCAGGACAGCCACTATCGAAAGAGTTTTTTTCATATTATTTCACCTCCGAAGAATGCACTGCGGGGGGTGTATCATTCTGCTTTCCTTTGAATAACTGATAAATCATGACAAAGAAGAGCGGAATAAAGAAAAGGTCAATAAATGTGGCAGACATCATTCCTCCGGCAACTGCCGTACCGATGGCTGACATAGCCCCTGCACCCGCGCCGGAAGCAATCGCAAGCGGCAATACGCCGAAGAAAAACGCCAGAGAGGTCATAATGACCGGACGAAGCCGTGTTCTTGCCGCGCCGAGAGTTGCTTCGATCAGTCCGTCTCCGTGCGCCATCCGCTCTTGTGCAAACTGAATGATCAGAATCGCGTTTTTGGTGGTCAATCCCAAAGTCGTGAGAAATCCGATCTGAAAATACACATCATTGGGAAATCCGCGAGCAGAGCTTGCCAATGTTGCGCCCAAAATTCCCAGCGGCAGCATCAGCAGGTTCGCGATGGGAATTGCCCAGCTTTCATACAGGGCAGCCACGCACAGAAATATGACCAGAATGGAAAACGCATACAGCAGAGGCGCCTGAGAGGTGGACATGCGCTCCTGATACGAAAGTCCTGTCCAATCGAATCCGATCCCGGAAGGCAGTTTGGCAGCCAGTTCTTCCATAGCCTGCATTGCCTCGCCGGAACTTCTTCCGGGCGCAGGTTCTCCCTGAATGTTGATGGATGGAAACGCATTGAACCGCTCCAGTTTGGGAGAGCCGAATACCCAACGCCCGGTGGCAAACGCGGAAAACGGAACCATCTTTCCGGCAGTATTTCTGACATATATTTTTTCCAAATCTTTCGGAAGCATACGGAATGGCGCATCAGCCTGAACATATACCCGTTTGACCCGTTCTGCCTGAATGAAATCATTCACATACGCACTGCCGAAAGCTGCCGCAATCGTCTGCTGAATGACGCTGAGGGGGATTCCCAGAGCGCCGGCTTTTTCCCAATCCACATCCACCCGGTATTGCGGCACATCATCCATTCCGTTGGGTCGGACACGGAACAGACGCTTATCCTGCGCTGCCATGCCGAGCAGTTGGTTTCGGGCTGCCATCAATGCCGCATGACCCACGCCACCTTTGTCCTGCAACTGAAAATCGAATCCAGTGGCATTCCCCAATTCAAGGACAGCAGGCGGCGGAAAACCGAATACCATTGCTTCTCTGATCTGCGAAAACGCGCCCATTGCTCTGCCTGCTACGGCTTTTACCTTGAGATCCGGGCGATTGCGGAGTTCCCAGTCTTTGAGCCGGATAAATGCCAAGCCCATGTTCTGACCGCGACCCGCAAAACTGATGCCTGCCACTGTCATGCAGGATGCTACGGCTTCTTTTTCCGTATCGAGAAAGTACGATCTGACTTTGTCGCCCAAAACCGCTTTGGTCTGCTCCAAAGTTGCATTTGCCGGAAGACTTGCCTGAATCATAATGATTCCCTGATCTTCATCCGGCAGATAGGATGTCGGCATTTTCAATACCAAGACCCCTACAACCGCAACAATGATCAGATAGAACAGGATATAGCGGAATTTCCGAGAGAAAGACCAGCCGACCAGCCGGACATATTTGTCCCGGATACTGAAAAAAGTCCGATCAAACCATCTGAAAAACGGTCGCAGAAAGAACACCGCGTGATCCGAAGGCGCGTGTCCCGGTGGCACCGGTTTGAGAAGAGAGGCGCACAGCACCGGCGTCAGAATCAATGCCACCACTACCGACAGTAGCATCGAAGAAATAATGGTGATGGAAAACTGGCGGTAGATGATGCCTGTGGAACCCGGGAAAAACGCCATAGGACCGAACACTGCCGAAAGTACCAGCCCGATGCCGATCAATGCGCTGGTGATCTGATCCATAGATTTGGCAGTGGCTTCCCGGGGACCGAGTCCTTCTTCGGACATGATCCGTTCCACGTTTTCCACCACAACAATCGCGTCATCCACCAAAAGACCGATGGCAAGCACCATCGCAAACATGGTCAGCATGTTGATGGAAAAGCCGAAATATGCCAGAGTTCCGAAAGTTCCCAGCAATACCACCGGAACTGCAATAGTCGGAATCAGAGTGGCGCGCATATTTCCCATGAACAGATACATGACCAGAAATACCAGAAATACCGCTTCGAACAGGGTTTTGACCACTTCCATAATGGCAACCCGCGTGAACGGTGTGGTGTCATACGGATAAACCGCCTTCATGCCCGGCGGAAAATATCGGCTCATCTCGTCTATTTTTTTTCTGACCGCATTGGCAGTATCCAGCGCATTGGCACCGGCTGCCTGCCGGATCGCGAGACCCGATGCGGGTTTGCCATTATAATACGCTTCAATATCGTAGGTTTCGGTTCCTAGTTCGGCTCTGCCGATGTCTTTTACCCGCACCACCGCACCGTCAGAAGCAGTCCGAATGGGAATATTGCCAAATTCTTCCGGTGTTTTCAAAAGACTCTGAACCATGATGGACGCGTTCAGCCGCTGCCCCGGGACAGCCGGAGAGCCGCCGAACTGCCCTGCGGAAACTTCCGCATTGTAGGTTTTCAGGGCAGCCACCACATCCGCGATGGTCAGATTGTACTCGGTCATCTTGTCCATATCCAGCCAGACGCGCATGGCATACTGGGTCCCGAAATTCTCGACTTCGCCCACGCCGGGAACTCTAGCAAGAATTTTTTCCAGATTCGACTGGGCATAATCGCGAAGATCGTTGCCGTCCATACTGCCGTCTTCGGAAATCAGACTGACGATGATCAGATAATTTCTCGTGGCTTTGCCGACCGATACTCCCCGGCTCTGAACCGCATCGGGAAGGCTTGTCAGTGCCAATTGAAGCTTGTTCTGCACCTTGGACCATGCGACATCCGGGTCGGTTCCCGGCTTGAAGGTCAGTTCGATGCGGGAGCTTCCCGATGAATCGCTCGTGGCAGACATATAAATCATGGATTCCAGACCGGTCATTTTCTGTTCGATGATCTGGGTTACGCTGTTTTCCACGGTTTCCGCAGATGCTCCGGGATAATACGCGCTGATATAGATAGACGGCGGCGCAATCGGCGGATACTGGGATATGGGCAGATTGTAGATCGCGAGTCCGCCCAGCACCATAATAGCAATGGCGATGACCCAGGCGAAAACCGGGCGATCCAAAAAAAATCGTGATAACATTATGATTCCTCCGTCAGTTCGCGGCTTTTGCCGGATTCTGCTGATTTCCGGCAGGTTTCGGCTCGGCAACTCGGACCGGCGAACCGGGTCTGACTCTCTGCAAGCCCTCGACAATCACCCGATCTCCCGGTTTGAGACCCGATGTTACAAACCATTTGTCTTCAACGGAGCGGTCTATGATAAGCTGTACCTGTTGCACTTTGTTATCCGCACTGACGAGCATTGCCAGAGGATTTCCTTTGGGATCGCGGGAAACCGCCTGCTGAGGAACCAGAATTGCCTGCTCGCTGACGCCTTCTCTGACCACTGCACGCACAAACATGCCCGGAAGCAGAACGCCGTCCGGATTCGGAAAAACAATCCGCAGTGTAACGGATCCGGTGGTTGGATCCACCGTGATATCGCGAAACTGAAGCGTACCTTCCTGCGAATAGCTCGTGCCGTCTTCCAGAATCAGCTTCACCTGATTCTGGCTTTTTCCGTTCTGATCCAGACGCCCGTCCTGCAGCCGCTGCTTCAATCGCAGCATTTCACCGGTAGATTGGGGAACATCCGCATAAATGGGGTCAAGCTGCTGAATCGTGGCAAGCGGAATTGCCTGATACGCGATCACCAAAGCACCTTCTGTGATATTCGATTTGCCGATGCGTCCCGAAATCGGTGCGGTAATTTTGGTGTAGCCCATATTGATATTGGCGCTTTTCAAAGCGGCTTCTGCCTGTTTGATCACAGCTTCTGCCGAAGATATGGCTTTTTTATCGCTTTCCACCTGAGCCTCGGCAGCTTTCAGTCCGGCTTCCGCCACCTGAGCTTCGGTTACCGACTGATCTCGCTGGCTGACAGAGACGGCTCTGTCTTTCAATAAATCCTCGAATCGCTGGCGATTCATCTTGGCAAGCTCCAACACTGCCTTCTGCTTGGTAACATTGGCAATACTTGCCTCCAAAGCGGCTTTTGCCCGTTTCGCAGATTCTCCTGCAGCACTTAAATTTGCCGCAGCATTGTCCAATGCTGCCTGAAACGGTGCGGGATCAATTTCATACAAGACCTGACCTGCCTTGACATCCGAACCTTCCGTGAACAAGCGTTTCAGGATCAGTCCGTTGACCTGCGGACGGATTTCTGCCACACGCATTGCCGATGTCCGTCCCGGCAGTTCGGTGGTCAGCACAAGTCTCTGAGGCTGCACAGTTACTACGGATACTTCCGGCGGAGGCATCTGGGGCGGAGCCGCGCCGCCGCCCTTCCCGGAAAATCGTTTCAAAAATTGCTGTATTGCGCCTCCCTGAGAAGAAGGAGACGGCGACTTGCTATCACATGCTGCCAGCAGAAAAATATTTGACAGTACGATCATGCTCACAAGCCATCCCAAAGAATTACGAAAAAATTTGTTGACTGTCATAAAACCTCGGATATAAGTGTAAATAGTTTATGTAAAACATAAAAATTTCAGACGGATTGAACGGAATTATTAAGCAATCCCTTGAAAAGAATGTTCAGAATCACATCCGGGTCTTTCGGATAAGGATGTTCTTCGGGCCATTCCATCCACAGAGAAAGATACGCGTTGCAAAGACTGTCCAATGCAACCGCCAAGTCATACGGCTCGGCAATCTTCCGAAACAGTTTCTTTCGGATTCCGCTTTCGAAGATTGAGGCAAGGTTATACATAAACTTATAATATCGCTCCCGGATTTCCTTATCGCAACCTGCTTTGATATTGAAGCTCGCCCCCCGGGTCTCGGCAAAATAGAGACGGATGAATGATATATTCTCCATAAAAACAGCTCCTTTTGCCTTGACATAGTTGCGGAGTTTTTCGATTTCGCCATCTGCTTTTGTTACAGCCGATGTCAGAGTCGTATGAAATTTTTCAGACAATCCCATTATCAGTGCTTTATAAAGGTCTTCCTTGTTTTTGAAGAACTTATACAACGTTCCAATGGCAAATTCAGCTTTTTTGGCGATCTCGTGCATGGAGACATTATGATAGCCTTTTTCCGAGAAAAGCTTCACTGCCGCGTCAAGTATCTCCTGACGCTGCCTGAGTTTTTCTCTTTCCCGTCGCGGGAGTTCTTCTCCCTGCATGATTTGTCCTCCATATTTGTGAATATGACGTCATATTTTGATAAATGACATTTTATTCACTTTATAATATACAATACTCTCTATGTCAAGCGATATACTTTTCAAACACCTTCTATAACTCCTAAAATCAAAAAGGGCGAGGTTTTTACCCCGCCCTTCCATTTAAATTCAATATGTTCTAATACGCCTCTTCCCCAATTTCCTCTTTGCTCACCTTATCGCTGAACAGCTTATACGCCCACGTCTGATACGCAATGACAATCGGCACAAAAATCAATGCCACAATCAGCATGATCTTCAAGGTCAGGGGGCTTGACGATGCGTTATACGCACTCAGGCTGCTTTCCGCATTGATGCTTGAGGGAAATAGATTCGGGAAAATGCCGATCACGCCGAAGAAGGTGCATAATACGATGGTCAAGGCAGAGGATGCCCATGCTTTGAACAGGCATTCTTTTTTGAGGAAAACCTTGATCGCCACCAATGCGATCACATCCACAATCACGACCAAGAACAGAATCGGCGTTTTGAAATAATTGTCATAGAGCTTGGTTTCTTTGTATGTGGCATACAGGAATGCGACTGCCACCACCAGCAGCACGAACCACAATCCGTTTGCCAGTTTCACACTGCGCTGCTGCAAATCGCCTTCGGTGCGGATGCCGAGCCACAATGCGCCGTGAAGCAGGAACAGGCTTAAAAACAGTATTCCGCCCAAAAGTCCGTAGCCGTTGAGCAGCGTGAACAGACTGCCATGATACATTCCGGCTTCGTCAATGGGAATACCTTTGAAAATATTGGCAAATGCCACGCCGAACAAGATTGCCGGAGCCGCGCTGCCGATGAAAATACAGGTATCCCAAATCTGCTTCCAGCCTTTGGAATCAATTTTGCTGCGAAATTCGATGGCAACCCCGCGCAGAATTAGCGCGAATAAAATCAGCATCAGAGCGGAATACAGCGATGAAAACATGACTGCATAGACTTTCGGAAATGCGGCAAAGGTAACGCCGCCAGCTGCGATCATCCATACTTCGTTGCCATCCCAGAACGGTCCCATGGCATTGAGCATGATCCGGCGTTCATCGTCTTTTCTGCCCAGAAACGGCAGCAAGGTTCCGATGCCGAAATCAAAACCGTCCGTCATGAAAAATACTGCCCACAACAGTCCCCAAAGAAAAAACCATGTCGTTTGCAATTCCATAATGCTGCCTCCTTATTCTTTCACCGGAACAGTTACGGGTTCGGGTCCTTTTTGGGCAGTTTTTGCCATCAGATAAAAGCCGGTCAGCCCCAAAAGCCCATAGACCCCGAGAAAAGCAAGCAAGGATATGAATACCTGAGAATTTGCAACCGGAGATACCGCATCCGATGTTTTCATCAAGCCATAGACAATCCAAGGCTGACGACCAACTTCGGCAAGCACCCAGCCCAGTTCGCAGGCAATATACGGCAGAGGAATGGAAAAGAACATAATCCTCAGATACCACTCATTTTCCAAAAGCTTGTTTCTAAGCAGCCAGCCGATAATCATCAACAGAGGAAACAAAGTTCCCAGTCCCACCATAGTTCTGAACGAAATCAGAGATAGCAAGACCGGCGGGCGTTCTTCTTTGGGAAAATCTTTCAAACCTCTGACTTCCGCGTTGATGTCATGGTGTCCCAGAAAACTCAGTAATCCGGGAATCGAGCCGATTTCGATCAGGTTCTTTTCATTGGCTTCATCGGGAATGGCAAACAGATGAATCGGCGCTCTAGTCGTGGTTTCCCAATGCGCTTCCATAGCCGCCAGTTTGGCAGGCTGAACTTTGGTAACATGAACCGCATGAGTATCGCCTTCGATGGCAAGAACGATACTGAAGATCAATCCGAATACCAATGCGATTTTAAATGAGCGAGTGAAAAAATCAACATGCTGTTTTTTCAGCAGATGATATGCACTGATGCCCATGACCACAAAGGCGCTAAGAACATACGCAGCCGGAATGACATGGAAAAATTCCAGCAATCCGAAAGGATTCATCACAACTGCCCAGAAATCCGTCAGTTCCGCTCGTCCGTCGCGAATGGTGAACCCCACCGGATGCTGCATCCAGCCGTTGGCGGTCAGAATCCATATCGCAGACAGCGATGACGCTGCGGCAACCAGCCACATGACAATGGCATGTGCCTTGGCAGAAAGCTTTTTCCATCCGAAAATCCAGACGCCGATCAGCGTGGATTCGAGGAAAAACGAGGTGGTGGCTTCAATCGCCAGAAGAGAGCCGAAAATATCGCCGACAAACGCGGAATATCTGGACCAGTTGGTTCCGAATTGAAATTCCAGCGTAATGCCGGTTACAACGCCCAGAGCAAAGTTGATCAGAAAGATTTTGCCCCAGAATTTGGTCATTCTCAGATAGGTTTCATCTTTGGTTCGCACATACTGAGTTTCCATATAGGCAACCAATACGGAAAGTCCCAATGTCAGCGGCACGAACAGAAAATGAAACATGGTGGCAGCTGCAAATTGCAGGCGCGACAGCAATACAACATCCATGAAATTCTCCTCCGTACAGATTCAGGTTGAACAACATCCTAGGCCCCGAAATAAATTTCAGGGAGCAGGCTGAAGCCAGCTGATATCACAATCAGCCTGCTTTAGCGGGCTTGAGCTTCTAGCCGGGCGATTTATCGCTCGGTTTTTTATCAATGATGGGAATAAAACAGGGGCAAGGAACACTCTGCCTATTCCATGCCCCCTTACGATGAAATTTTTATGCTGCGCCATCCAGTGTACAGGCAGTAAAGTCAATCTTTACGCCGCATTTTTTGCAGATATGCTCTTTGTCGAATTCATCCGAAAAAATTTCGACTTCCACTTTGCATTTCGGACATTTGCATTTGAAAGATTTGAGATGTTTGTACTGCTGAAATCCCGGACAATGTTGCGGTGTGGACATAAAAGCCTCCTTATGATGGTGTTATTTGCCTTCCAATTTTTTGGCGATTTCCCGTCCGTAATCCTGCGCCATCCGCATCCCGCCTTCTATCGAACTGGATTTCAGACGCAAGGGCGCATGAACCATATCCATCTTGAAAATATTTTTCATCGTATCGAAAATACGATCTGGTGCTTCTCCGCTCCAGCCGAATGCGCCGAATGCGCCGCCGACTTTGCCTTCGAGTTCGGCTTTTTCCGCCATGAACAGCAGGGTTTTCATTTTGGACATCATTTCACCGTGATAGGTTGCTGATCCCAAAACAACCGCGTCATAGCCCATCAGGTCTTTTTCGCTTTTGATGTCATTGATATTGACAACTTTGGCTTCCATACCGGAAAATCGAAGTCCTTCGGCAATCAGATTCGCGATTCTGTCGGTCTCGCCCGCTCTGGTTGCAAACACAATCAGTACTTTTGCCATAGCACCCCTTCTTTATTTGATTCGAGTGTCTTTGCCGGTTGCCGCACAATCGGGCGTGTAGCAGGAAATATCCATAAATTCGCACTTTTTCTTGCAGGAAGGACATTCTTCCGGCGGCTTCTGTGCTTTCACTTCATAACCGCATTCTTTGCATTTCCAATCGTTCACCGCACCACCTCTCTTACGATTTCCAAAGACCGTGAAGGTTACAGTATTCCCGAACCGTTACCTGATTTGCCTTTACGGTGAACAATGCTTCGGGTTTTTCACCGGGGTTGAGGAACTGACGATAGGCTTTTCCATCGGCAATGAGTTCGATCCATTCGATATAATGCTTTTCTTCCATCGGATGTGCCACGCTGCCGACTTTGACCAGAATGCCGTCAGCAGTTTTTTCCATCACCGGAACGTGCTTTTCTTTTGCCGCGTCAACCGTGTTTTCTTTCATCAGAGCCATAGCCTGACCGCAGCAGACCAATTCGCCCGCGCCGCCATGAACCACTTCCACAATGTTTCCGCACAGATTGCATTTGTAGATTTCCAATTTTGCCGCCATGTTCCTTTTTCCTCCTTATATGAATCAGGTTATATGGATTACCAATTTTCGCCCAGAAGCTCGAAATGCGCCTTGGGATGGGCACATGCCGGACACATTTCCGGTGCTGCAAAATCTTCATGGAGATAGCCGCAATTCCGACATCGCCAAACCACTTTTTTATCCCGTTTAAATACCCGCCCTGCTTCGATATTGGCAGCCAGATCGTTGTAGCGTTTTTCATGCTGCTTTTCCGCTACTGCAACCTTTTCAAAGACCACTGCAATCGCTTCAAAACCTTCCTGACGCGCGATTTTGGCAAATCCCGGATACATTTCAGCTTGTTCATGATGTTCGCCGGCTGCGGCTGCTTTGAGGTTCTCAAGAGTAGTCCCGACCACTCCGGCAGGAAATGATCCGGTGATTTCCAACTCTCCGCCTTCGAGGAACTTGAAAAACCGTTTGGCATGTTCTTTTTCCTGATTTGCGGTTTCTTCAAAAATATCCGCAATCTGAACATAGCCTTCTTTCCGAGCCTGACCTGCAAAATAGGTATAGCGGTTTCTTGCCTGAGATTCACCTGCAAAAGCCGCCAGAAGATTTTTTTCGGTCTTTGTGCCTTTGATGCTTGCCATGATTTTCCTCCTGTTATTCAAAGGTTAATCGGGATTATTCCCTTATTGTGGATAAAGATTATACACAAAACTTCAAAATCAAGCAAGTTTTTTAGGAATGATTACTAAAAAGTTTATAAATTTTATTCATAGTTTAAATCGTCGGACCACAGGAATTTCAGCTTCGACATTCACACGGGTTACTACACCATCCATTGCTTTGGAAAAACTAAAATGTCGTCCGTTATTTCCGTTCGATCCTGCCTCGAATTTTTTTTCATCGCTCCGCACGTACACTTCCCGATTCCCATAGCGTACCTGCAGAAAATCCATAAAATCAATGATCTCTTTTTGTGCTTCGGCAGCAAGAGCGTTGAATTTACTCCATAATTCTTCTTTTTCCATTTCGATTCTCTCCTCTTTCGGATTCATCTGTTCTGAATACCATAAGTTATATTTTTTGAAAAGAAAGATTTAAGATCAGAGTTTGTTGGCTTTTCCGATCAGGCTGACCAACTCTGTGATTACCCCTTTCATTTCAGCAATCTGAGCTTCTATCTCCCGAATAGCCCTAGCGCTTTCTTCGACACCCGCCATATTCTCCTGAGTAACCTTGTCAATCTGCCCCATCGCATTGCCGATATTCACAATTCCCTGATTTTGTTCTTGAGACGCGGCAGTAACATCCGCAAGCAATTTTCCGACTTTCTCGGCGCCGGAGGACAGATTTTCGAATACATTATTGACAGTTCTGACCATTTCCGATCCATTCTGAATCCCTTTGATGGAAGTTTCGATCAAAGTCGCGGTATTCCGAGCAGCTTCACCGGAACGCATGGCAAGGCTTTTGACTTCATCGGCAACAACCGCAAATCCTGCTCCGGCTTCACCAGCTCTTGCCGCTTCCACAGCAGCGTTCAATGCCAGCAGATTGGTCTGAAACGCTATTTCCTCAATTGTTTTGACAATTTTTCTGGTCATCTCGGTGTTTTTCAAGCTCTCTTCCGTATAAGCTGTCAATCGGGTTACATATCCGGAAGCTTGTGAAACAATTTCGGAAGTTTCTATCATCACCGAATTTGCCTGACTCACGTTATCCGTATTCTGACGGATCATGCTCGACATTTCTTCCAAAGAAGCCGAGGTTTGCTCCACAGCCGATGCCTGATTGGAGGAACTGTCGGTCAGTCGGGCAATCACCGATGCCATCTGTTCCAAAGCAGTTTCCACATGATTTCCGACTTGTTCCAGATTTCCAATCACTTTTACGATGGGCTTGACCATAAAAACATTCATCACTGCCAGTAAGACAAACACCAGCGCCGCGCTCAGGCTCAATACCTGTCCCTTATACAAATCTGAACCTGCCACCGAACTACCCTGTGTAGATCTCGGTGGCCGCCCAGCCAGTAAAAAAAAAAAAACCAATAACACAGCACACACACACATCTGTAAA
>CAZMDM010000604.1:0-26320 GCA_964564775.1 uncultured Desulfonema sp.
CGCTGTTTTTCAGAACAATACATGCCATCGGTTTGATGAGATTGTCATGGTCTTTTCTGGCAATGATCGCACATTCTTTGACTGCGCGATGTCTTTTGAGAATTTCCTCCACATCTTTGAGCTGATCTTTGCTGACTCTTCCGCCGATACTGATATTGGTGAGATTGTCAAATTCTCCCATCAGATCCAGAAAATGCGTATCGCTTCTGGGAAGCAGATTTTTCAGATAATCCGCGCGTTCCTGCAAGATTCTGCCATTGGTCAGAATAATCGTCAGGATCGGAACATATAATGAAATCAGTATCCATTTGGCTTTTTTGGTGATATCTTTGGATGCGCCCAGAAAGGAAATTACCAGCACCAGTATCATGGCGGTCGAAGTGATGATAAAAAATGAATATTCAGGGTTTGCCCGTCTTCGGATTTCATCAATATCCGTGTAAGATGCTACGATGCACAATAAAATAATAATATAATAGCCCAGAAGCTTGAGCAGTTCGAGCGCGGTCAGCTGCTTGTCACTGATGTAGTTTTTCAAAATCACATACACCAGCCACATTAGAAACACGATGGGCCAGGAAATATTGGTGTGAATATTCAAGGGGAAGTAAAAAGTCTCGTTCAGACGACTCAGATAAAACCCCATTGATTTGATATAATGAAAAAAAAGATCCAAATCCGGGCATCTCCCTTATTCTTCACGCAACGCTATGGGCGGCGCTATGATTTCGCTGAATACAACGGCTTTCTGAAGATCATCTGTTTTCCAAGTAAATCCGATATCTTCTCTGATAGGAACAACCGGAGAAGGCGTCAGTACATGTCTGGGCAACGCTTCGGTCGGTTTCCGCTTTTCTTCATCTTCATTCGATTCTTTGGTATCCCGAACCAGCCACGCTTTTTTAATCATCTGCTTGGCAGCTTTGGGAAGATGTCCGAAGCGGATTTCAAGTCCCATTTCCTCGAAACTGCGGTCAATATTCCGCTCAAGAGACTTTGATTCCTCATCTGGCGTCTCACGGGCAATGACGATTTCCCCTCCGCCTTTGCCGGGACGCGAAACTGCCGCAGATTTCTGAGTATCTTTCTGCCGGGGAACCGGTGTTGCTGGCGGAGGTTTCGGAACATTCACCACTTTCAGTATCGCCCCGACAAATCGGATCAACTTTACCCAGAGATAAATCACAAACCCGAAAATAAGCAGTCCGATAATCGCTTTCATTGGCTATTCCTTATGATCTTCGGGTTTCGCGCCGCCTCCGATGGAAGTTCTCATCTGCGTATCTGCCATGATGTTTTTCATACGATAATAATCCATAACTCCGAAATTGCCCTGCTGAAACGCATACGCAATCGCCATCGGAATTTTGGCTTCTGCTTCCACGACTTTTGCCCGCATTTCCTGAACTTTTGCCTTCATTTCCTGCTCCAGAGCAATTGCCAGAGCGCGGCGTTCTTCGGCTTTTGCCTGAGCAATTTTCTTATCTGCCTCCGCCCGGTCGGTTTCCAATTCCGCTCCGATATTTTTGCCCACATCCACATCCGCAATATCAATAGACAATATCTCAAATGCGGTTCCCGCGTCCAATCCTTTTTCCAATACCCGCTTGGAAATCGAATCCGGGTTTTCCAAGACCAGTTTATGATTGACCGCAGAGCCGATAGTGGTAACAATGCCTTCGCCGACTCGTGCCAGAACCGTTTCCTCGCCCGCACCACCGACCAGACGGTCAATGTTCGCGCGCACGGTTACACGGGCAATCGCATTGAGCTGAATGCCGTCTTTTGCCATCGCCGCAACATTGGGCGTCTGAATCACTTTGGGATTGACGCTCATCTGAACTGCTTCCAGCACATTGCGCCCTGCCAGATCAATTGCCGCAGCCTTGTTGAATGACAAACTGATATTGGCTTTATCCGCCGCGATCAGCGCCTTGATCACTCTGTCCACATTGCCGCCCGCGAGATAATGCGATTCCAGATCATCTGTGTTCAATTTTAAGCCCGCTTTGATTGCCGTAATTTTGGACTCCACAATCAGTTTCGGAGGAACTTTGCGGAACTTCATAAATACAATCGTGAACAGCCCGACTTCCGCATCAGATACAACAGCTTGAAACCACAATGAAAT
This sequence comes from uncultured Desulfonema sp., assembly GCA_964564775.1. Lineage (GTDB taxonomy): Bacteria > Desulfobacterota > Desulfobacteria > Desulfobacterales > DYRC01 > DYRC01. Next base: position 2,132 of record CAZMDM010000604.1, read on the forward strand.
AGATGAATACACAAACAGAAACATGATAAACAAAACAATAAACGACCCGAATGTCAGAAACGTCTTGAATTCCATGACTTTTTCCTTTCTATGCCTTGATAGGTTTGACTACGATCCTGTTGCCATCCACTTCCGAAACAACCACTCTTACGCCTTTTTCGATAAATTCTCCGGTAGATACGACATCATGGCTTTCTCCATCAATATCGGCTTTTCCCGCAGGACGAAGGGTTGTCATCACCACGCCCTGCTTTCCGATCAGCCTGACCATCGTCATATCCTGAGATACCACGCCGTCTTTTTTATCCAGCGTCTTTTTCAGCGTCAGCGGAGAGTTTGCCAAAAGCTTGCTGCCGATCATAATACAAATCGGGATTAAAAACAAATCCGCAACGACAAAATATATGCCGGTCTGGTTCGATATATGAAACGCCAGCGAAATCGAATAGCCGAACGCGGCAAGTGCGATGATTGCCAGCAGCCCGGCGGACGGAATCACAAATTCGAGAATTACCACAATGATTCCGACCATCTGCAAAAAAATTGGAAATGTAAGATTGCTCGTCATAAATTAACCTTTCTTCTTATAAGGTTCATACTACACGGAAAATTGTAGCTGATTTTACTCAATCACCTTACGCAGTAATTTTATCTATCTGTGTATAAACGGCTTGAAATGCGTATCTGTCCTCAGAGCGGAAAGGGCAGACAGAGAATCCTTGTATCTGCGGAAAATCAGAGCCTTTGAAAATTACTGCGTAAGGTGAGTTTTTAATTCTCTCTTTCTGTCCGAAAACGGCGCATGGAAAACTGTGATTTCAAATCCTAATACAGATAGTTATTCGGATTCTCTGCTGGCAATCCTTCTTGTCGGGCTGCGGTTATCAGACGATCATCGGCTGACACAAAGATAAACACTCCGCTTTCTGTGTGTAAGAAAAAAGAATACAGAGTCATTGCCGATGCGAATTGCACACTGTCATAAGCTCTGAGAGGGTGTTTTCGAATATATTCCCCTGCTTTTTCAATAATACCTCTCCCCGTTTCAATAACTTTATAACCGGTATCCCAATCATACCTGAACGTCTGTATCATCCTCGTTACATTCGCCGGATCAATTTTGTTCTCCCGCTGTAATCGGGTAAAAGCACTCAATACTTCCACCCATGTAATCCGGGATATGACAATCGTATTGCCGGTTTGAGGATCGGTAATCTCTTTGATCCAGCCCGAACCTTTTTCATTGACATATCGCTTGACCAACGCGCTGCTGTCCAGAAAGTATGTTCTGATCATCTGTCCCGTTCTTCGATAATCATTTCGGAAAGAGGTTTTGAAGCGGACTGAGCGAATATGTCCGCCAGACGGCTGCGTTCTTCTTCAGAGGCAGGCGCAATGTCGGAATATCCCTGGGGCGGAGTCAGCAAGCCGATCTGGGTCAGAAATTGTATGATCTGCTCGGAGCGGTCAGAGGGAGTTTCTGGAATAATCCCGATCCTGATTTTCTGATGCTCATGCAGATTGAGAAATTCCAAAGGATGTATCTTCCCATGCTCATAAATAGCGGAAATGATTTTAGTCATAAACATGCCTCGTTGAGAAATTTTTATATTTTACGGAGTTCGCACTGCCTCTCGGATATTTGCGATTGTCTCCTCAATCTCATAACTTGGTTAGACAAGTCGACAAGCATCTCTGTCAGTATTGCTCAAAGTTCGATCAGTTTTATCAACCTGCTTCCAAACGCTTAGGAGTTCCATTTGTTATGATGGATTTTTGACAATAGCTCTTCTATTTCTTCTTTCTTTCCAGCCAATTTTTCCGAACGAAGCCGATCAATCGCACTCATCATATTCGGTTGAGATAATCCTATATCTGATTGTAGCATTTGATGAACCTCCCATGATGCTTTATGTACCTCCTCGAAAAGAATTTTATCCTCAATAAACTGACAGCATTTCTCCCTTAACCGTAATACGGTTTCTCTTGTTTCATGAGTCGCTAACTTATCAATGCTGATATGACTTGTTGATCGTTCATAATTGTCATCCTAATCAGTATTTTCAGTAAAGATGGTTTCCAAGTAGCTAAACCGACTTTTCTGATTTTTATATCGTATCTCTCGAATACAAGTCAATAATTGTTTGTGAATACAGGACTAAGATTTCAAAATGAAAACCTCTTTGACCCTTGCCAATTCCTACGGAATAGGTTAATAATTTCAAGTTACCCCGAAAGTTTTTTTCACGCATTCAAATAAGGAGAACCTCCATGCTCACAACATACTGGGCTGATACCTATATCGAAAAACAGCGCACTGCCGAAGAAGCGGTCAGGCTGATCAAACCCGGACAGCGGGTATTCATCGGCTCCTCGTGCGGTGAGCCGCAGCATCTGGTCAGAGCGTTTTCGGAAGCCTCGACATTTCTGACAGACATTGAAATCGTCCGGCTGATGACGCTTGAAAATGTGCCGCTGACCATGATTGCCACCAAAACCAAAAGTCAGAAATTCAACATCCGCTCGTTTTATCCGGGGTCTGCCAAAACCAAAACTCTTGCCGAAAACAAGCGATTTCTCACGCCGGTCAATCTGTCTGCTGTCCCTCTGCTGTTCAAAAGCGGTCGGCTGCCGATTCATGTCGCGCTGATTCAGGCATCTCCGCCGGATGATTTCGGATGGATGAGTCTGGGCGTATCGGTGGATATCACGCTGGCTGCTGCGCTCGCTGCGGATTTACTGATCGTTCAGGTCAATTCCAAAATGCCCAGAGTGCTGGGACAGACCTTTATCCATGCCAATGATGCGGATATTATTGTCGAACATGATGAAGACCTGATTGTGATCGAGAAAGCACCGGAAACCGATGCGGCAAACACGGTCGGCAAGCTGATTGCCCGGCTGGTGGATGACGGCTCGACCATTCAAATCGGACTCGGTGCGACTTCTCAGGCAACGCTGCTGGCTCTTTCCGAGAAAAACGATCTGGGCGTTCACAGTCAGTATGTTACCGATGATCTCATGCACTTATTTTCCAGAGGCGTGATTACCAACAAGCGAAAAGGCTTCAATGACGGCAAGATGGTTGCGAGTGCGGCAATTGGCAGCCAACTGCTGTATGAATTTATCAATGACAATCCCGCGATTGATTTTCATCCGTCAGATTATGTCAATTCGTCCAATATTATTTCGCAGCACAACAAAATGGTTTCCATGAATGTCGCAATGGCAATGGATCTGACGGGTCAGGTCGCGGCAGATGCCATGCCGATCAACCATTTCAGCGGCGTTACGGGTATTGCGGATTTTATGCGCGGTGCGGCACAGTCCAAAGATGGCAAAGCCATTCTGATGATGGCAGCCACATCGGACAAAGGAACCAAAAGCCGGATTGTGCCGAGTCTGGATGACACTGCGGTCGTGATTCCTCGAGCAGATGTGCATTATGTAGTTACCGAATACGGCGCGGTCAATCTCTTCGGCAAAAGCCTTCAGGAGCGGGCAATGGCAATGATCAGCATCGCTCATCCCGATTTCAGAGACGAATTGTTTTATGAAGCCAAGAAAATGGGGCTTTTAGGGGATGAACGCACGCTTTCCGAGTCTCTGCACGGGGTGTATCCGGTCAGGCTTGAGGAAGTGATGAAAATTGACGGCGAAGATATTACCATCCGTCCGGCAAAGCCTGTGGATGAGCGCCGGATTCAGGAACATTTTTACAATCTGGATAAAAATGATGTGATCTCAAGATTTTTCCGTGAAAAGAGCAGTTTTCTGCGGGAAGACCTCAAGGATATTTTACAGGTGGATTATGTCAAAGACCTGACCATGCTGTGTCTGGTGGGCGAATTCGGATTTGGAAAAGTGGTGGCGGTCGGCGAATATCTGCTCGATCCTGCAAGAAATATGGCAGAAGTGGCGTTTTCCGTAAGCAAGGCATATCAGGGTAAAAAATTGGGCAAAATTCTGATGAAAAAGCTCGCGGAAGCTGCCCGAGATAACGGAATTTCCGGCCTGTTTGCCATCACCAACCCGGATAATCAGGGCATGATCCGGCTGTTCAAAACTTTGCCGTATAAAGTCAAAACCGTATTTGACGAGGATATGGTGGTTCTCAGTTGCAAATTCGATGAGCCGGTAGGGGGCAAATAATAAATGGCAAGATACAAAGTACAGTTTCTTCCTCATCAGAGGCAAATCGAGGTCGCAGAGGGCGAAAGTCTGATTCGCGCAGCAATGGAAGCAGGGGTTCATATCAACGCGTCCTGCGGCGGTGAAGGCGTGTGCGGCAAATGCCGGGTAATTGTGGAAGACGGAGAAGTCGAGGGGGGCATTTCCGAGCGTCTGAAACCGGAGGATATTGACAAAGGCTATCGTCTGGCGTGCCGCGCCAAAATTCGAAGCAATCTCACGGTTCGGATTCCGGTCGAATCGGGCATTGACGCGAGCGTGTTGAGCAAGAAATATATTCCGCGCAGAACTGCAAAAATCTGGCAGATGAACTTTGACGAACTCAAAGAACAGGGCTTGTTCGTGCCGCCGGTGGAAAAGAAATATCTGGAACTGCCGGAGCCGAGTCATCAGGATAATCTCGCGGATGTAACCCGGCTGATGAACTTTCTCAAGCTCAATCATGACGAGCATCGGCTGGTTGCAGAACTTCCCGTGATCCGCAAAATCCCGGAAATTCTGCGCCAGAACAATTTCAAAGTAACCGCGACGCTTGCCAGACCCGTGCAGAGCGGACGCAAAACCCATATCATCAATGTTCAGCCCGGAGATACCACTGACCGCAATTATGCGATTGCCGTAGATATTGGCACGACCACCGTATATGGGCAGCTTTTTGATCTGAACAACGGCAAAGTGCTGTCCGAGCATGGGGATTTCAACGGACAGATCAGCTACGGCGAAGATGTGATCAGCCGGATCATGTACGCGGAAAAACCCGGCGGGCTGAAGCGGATTCAGGAAGTGGTGGTCAAAACCATCAACGGCATTATCCGAAAAATGCTGAAAGATGCGGGCTTGGATAAAGACGAGGTTTCGACCATCACGCTTGCGGGCAATACCACCATGACCCAATTGCTGCTGAAGATCAACCCGAAATACATCCGCAGAGCGCCGTATGTTCCGGCTTCGATGATTTATCCGCCGATCAAGGCAGCGGATTTGGGCATTGATCTGGGAGATCATGTCAGCGCGCTGGTGTATCCGATTATTTCCAGCTATGTGGGCGGAGATATTGTGGCAGGCGTGATGGGTTCGGGCATGTATCGCACCGAAGAACTGACGCTGTTTTTAGACATCGGCACCAATGCGGAAATCGTGATCGGCAACAAAGACTGGCTTGCTTGCGCGGCATGTTCCGCAGGTCCCGCATTCGAAGGCGGCGGCATCGAGTTCGGCATGAGAGCCGCTCCCGGGGCTATCGAAGATTTTTCCATGGATCCGTTCACTTATGAGCCTATGAACCTGACTATCGGCAATGTCCGTCCCAAAGGCATCTGCGGTTCGGGGCTGCTGATTACGGTGGCAACCATGTTCGAAATGGGCGTGATTGACAATCTCGGCAAATTCAATCGGGACATAAACACGCCCAGAATCCGCGAACGCGAAGGCATTGTGGAATATGTGCTGGCTTATGCCCCGGAAACTCAGATTGACCGCGACATTGTGCTGACAGAACCGGATATTGACAATCTGATCCGGGCAAAAGGCGCGATTTACAGCGGATGTATGACGCTGTTGGAAGAAGTCGGCTTGAGCGTGGGTGATCTTCAGCGCGTCATCCTTGCCGGAGGATTCGGCAGTTATGTGGATTTGGAAAAAGCCATGACCATCGGACTTCTGCCGGAAATTGAGCCGGAAAAAGTAACCTTTGTGGGCAACGGCTCTCTGATGGGCGCGCGCATGAGCGCGTTGACCAACCGCATCCGCAAAGATGTGGTGGAAGTTACCCGGAAAATGACCAATTTCGAGCTTTCCGAAACGCATTCCTATATGGACAAATATGTAGCATCTTTGTTTCTGCCACATACGGATATGAATCTGTTTCCCAAAGTCAAAGCGCGGCTGGAAGCGCGAAAAGTGAGAAATGAGAAGTGAGGAATGAGACACTGACAGACGCATTAAAACAGGAAATTATGCTTCGGATTCGGGATTTTTCCGAAGAGCAGCTTCGGCAGATTCTGGATTATATCACGATGCTGAATTATCATTCTCAATCCTCTGAGCAGCAAAACAGCAAAAAATTCCTTGACGAGTATATCGGCGGCGTATCGCACGGTATGCTTGCGGAAGACATTGACAGATCAGTGTATGGATAAAAAACTTTTCATGGATACATGGGGCTGGCTGGTGTTGAGAGATCAGTCCCATTCCAGACACGGACTTTTGGCGGGCTTTCTGAAGTCGTTTCTCGCGTCCGGCGGATTGCTGTACACCACAGATTACGTGCTGGATGAGACCTTTACAATGCTGTTTCAGCGTCTGCCTTTACCTAAAGCCGAATCTTCGCTGAAGCTGATTATCAACTCGCTGAAAGCCGGCGAGTTTTTTATGGAATGGATTACGCCGGAGCGGTTTATCCGATCTTGGAAATTCCGCCAGAAGCTTCGGGATAAGATTCGGATATCTTTCACAGATATCAGTTCGATAATGATTATGCAGGAATTGGGCATCCGGCGGATTATTACGGAAAACAGTTATTTTGCCTCTGCGGATCTAGGATTTGAGATTATCGGCAGATCATAAAATTCGTTTCAAAGCCCCGAAATAAAATTTCAGGGCTATAAGCCGAAGCAGGCTGAAGCCAGCTATAATCTGAGCCTGCTTCAGCGGGCTTGAGCTTCTAGCCGGGCGATTTATCGCTCGGTTATTTTTCAGATTCGATATAAGGATATCCGGTTGATATAATCCGATGAAACTGAAGCAGACTTCGACAGCGTTTTCAGTATTTACACTGATGATATTGATTGCCAATGCTTTTTTTATGGTTCAGGTATATCACTCGCATACGCTGATTGTGAAGACACAGCAGCATCGTCAGAATGCCATGACGCTGGTTCATGATCTGCGCCTTCAGACCTATCAGCTTGCCCGATTGGTTCAGACATACACGACCACAGGCGAGCCGCGATATCTGATGTATTACTATGATATTCTATACATCCGTCAGGGAGAAAAGCCGCGTCCTGCCGGATATAACTCTCCGACATACTGGGATAAAGTAATTGCTAACGAGATTATCCATACACTCCCGGAAAGCGGTGATACACTTTCGCTATCCGCACAGATGACGTCTATGGGATTCGGCAAAGAAGAAATGGAGAGTCTGGAAAAAATTTTTACCATCACCGAAGCCATGAAGCAGATCGAACAGATTGCTTTTGCCGCAACACAGGGACTGTATAATCCCGATACCAAAGAGTTTGTTGATGACGGCAAGCCTGATTTGGAATTTGCCTCGAAATTGGTGCATGGAAATGAATATAACAAGCTCAATGCCGGATTGTCCGATGCCATAGAAGAACTGATTTCGCTGACCAATCAGAGGACATCCAAGTCGGTTTCGGATGCGGACAACGGATTGAAAACATGGATTTTATTTGCTATTTTCAGCATGATATCAACGATAATCATGGTGGCTGCTTCGCTGGTTGTGGTTCGGAAACAAGTGCTAAAACCCATTGACCGGCTTGCCGAAGCTGCGAAAAAAATGTCAAAAGGGGATTATACCGCCAGAATGATTCTGAACAGAGGCGCGGAGGAATTTATTGCTCTGAGCCGCACCTTCAACAGCATGGCTCAGGCAATCGAAGACGATATTGCAAACCGGCAGAAGATTCAGCGTGATTTGGAGGCGGCTCGTCATCAGGCAGAGGAAGCCACGCGTGCCAAATCCATATTTTTGGCAAATATGAGCCATGAAATCCGAACCCCGATGAACGCGATTATCGGCATGGCATATCTGGTTCTGCGGACAGAACTGAGTGAGTATCAGAAGGATCATATCGGAAAAATTCACAGTTCCGCCCAGTCTCTGCTGGGAATTATCAATGATATACTGGATTTTTCAAAGGTCGAGGCAGGAAAACTCGAACTGGAACAGACCCCATTTAGCCTTGACGAAGTGATAGATAGGTCTTTAACGCTTCAAGTTCCGCACGCGCGGGAAAAAAATATCGAAATTTTTTCAGATTATGAAAAAGGAAAAACACTGATCGGAGATGGGCTGAGACTCGGACAGATTATTACCAATTTATTATCGAATGCGGTCAAATTTACGCATCAGGGATATGTGAGATTCAGTGCAACGTGCGAAATGCAAAATGCAGAAAATAACTCCGCATCTTGCATCTTGCATTTGTCTGTCGAGGATACCGGAATCGGCATGAATTCTGAGCAGTTGTCTTTGTTATTCAAAGAATTTACTCAGGTTGACGGATCAACCACCCGCAAATACGGCGGCACAGGGCTTGGATTGGCGATTTCCAAACGGCTGACAGAACTGATGGGCGGCAGAATATGGGCGGAAAGCGAGCATGAAAAAGGTACAGCGTTTCATGTCGAGATTCCGTTTATGATCTCATCGGGTGTCATCAGGCAGAATGTGAAATTTCCTGAAGATGTTGCGGGAAAAACCGATCTAAAAGGAATGCGCGTACTTCTTGCGGAAGACAATCGGATCAATCAGCAGCTTGCCATCGAACTGATGAATATTCGCGGGGTTCATGCGGATATTGCCGAAAACGGACTGGAAGCGATCAGAAAACTCGGATCCGTATCTTCCGATTATTACGATCTGGTATTGATGGATATCCAGATGCCGGTCATGGACGGCTATGAAGCCACCGGACGATTGCGGTCTGATATGCGCTATGATAAGCTGCCGATTGTGGCAATGACCGCACATGCCATGAAAGAAGAAGTTGAAAAATGCAGGCGGATCGGCATGAACGATCATGTCAACAAACCCATAGAGCCGGAAATATTTTATCGCATGCTGGAACGTTATTATAAACCCAAAACAAAGACGGATGGCGATGAGAGCGGCTATCTGCCTCCGACAAAGCCTGATGTTTCAAAATCTTCCGAATTTCCTCACATCAGCGGAGTGAACGTTAAGGATGGCTTGCGGAGACTCGGAGGAAATACAGCATTGTATCGCAAATTACTGACCCAGTTTGTTGCGGGATATCGTCCGGCTGCTGAGGAATTGTCCATAACTATCGAACAAGATATGAAAACCGCAGAGCGTCAGGCACATACGTTGAAAGGTCTTTTGGGAACCATCGGCGCGGAAGAATTGCAGGCTGCGGCAGCAAAGATCGAGAAAGATTTAAAGATACAGGATGTTGTATCCGCGAAACAAAACCTTGCGCTTTTCGAAGCACCATTCGAAGTATTGATAACCGACATTGCCGATGCTCTCGATACGATGTCCGATGATACACCCAAGCCTGTGGTTACAGAGAATGATGCTTCGACAGAGTGGGTCTCAAAATTTCGCGAATTGGTCGAGATGAACGATATCGAATCGCTCGATTTGTGGCGAGCTAAAAAATCATCGTTGTCAGCCGTATTATCATCAGATGTCATCGCTCAGATTAGCGAATCTGTAGAGGGGTTTGATTTCGACGCAGCAGCACAGTTGCTGAATCAGCATCTGTCTGGGATTAAATAGCTTATACAGAAGGGTTTCAAAAGAATCTAAAGACATTTTTTGCTCACAGGGGATTATACAGGAACATAATACGTTGCACACGCATCGTCGGATTCCCATGCACTGACTCTCGATACCCGGATACCGGGAACGCTTATCATCTGCTGAAGACGGCTTGCGATATAGTACGCGATATTTTCGGAAGAGGGAGGAGTTTTATCGTCAAATGCCGAAAGTTCGTTCAGAAATTTGTGATCCAGTTCATCCATCACCTGAGCGGTATATTTTTTGACCACGCCAAAATCCATAAGCAGACCGGTATCATCCAATTTTTCTCCGACAACGCAAACCTCAACTTTCCAGTTGTGTCCGTGCAGATTTTCGCATTTTTTGGATTCGATTTTCAACTGATGCGCCGCAGCAAAGCGGGTAGTGATTTTCAGTTCGAACATAATTTCTCCTTTTATTTTGCCGCCCGTGTCTGAGAGCCTTTGAATATCTTCTTGAACATATTGCTGAATTTACCTTCTTCGATCTTTGCAAATTCACGCAGTAATTCTTCCTGCTTTTTGTTCAGATTCGTGGGCGTGCGGATATCCAACTGAATAATCTGATCGCCCCGAGCGCCGTCTCTCAATGAGGGAATTCCTTCGCCCTTAAAGCGAAGAACATCGCCCGGCTGAGTACCTTTGGGAATTTCAAGCTCTTTTTCACCGTCCAGTGTCGGCACAATCAGTTTATCGCCCAAAGCTGCCTGCACAAACGAAATCGGAATCTGGCAAATCACATCCGTGTTATTTCGCTGGAAAAACTCATGGGGTTCGACATGAATGAACACATACAGATCGCCCGACGGTCCTCCGTAGGTTCCGGCTTCGCCTTCTCCGGTCAGCCTGAGACGAGATCCGTTGTCAACGCCAGCAGGAATTTTGACCGAAACCTTTTTGGTTACTCTCACTTTTCCCGCGCCCCGACAGCCGGTACAAGGATTTGCGATGCTTTGTCCGTTGCCCCGGCAGTGTGGACAGGTGGTTCTCACGGTGAAAAATCCCTGACTTCGGGAAATCTGACCGGTTCCGTTGCAATGACGACAGGTTTCAGGCTGAGTACCCGGTTCGCAGCAGCTTCCTTTGCATTTTTGGCATAATTCGGATTTTTCAACATCCAGCGTGCTTTCCACCCCGAATGCCGCCTGCATAAAACTGAGTTTGATATCGGTTCGCAGATCCGCGCCTTTCTGCACTCTGCTTCGGGAAGATGTGCGTCTTCCGCCGCCGAATCCGAAAAAATCCTCGAAAATATCTCCGAAATTTGAAAATATATCTTCAAATCCGCTGTGTCCGGTAAAGCCTGATCCTTCTAGTCCCTGATGTCCGTATTGGTCATATATGCTTCGCTTCTGAGGGTCTCTCAAGACTTCATAAGCCTCCGAAGCTTCTTTGAAATTTTCTTCGGCTTCCTTGTCTCCCGGATTTTTATCGGGATGATATTTCATGGCAAGTTTCCGATAGCTTGCCTTGATTTCATTTTCATTGGCGCTACGGCTTACGCCCAGAACCTCGTAGTAATCCCGTTTGCCTGCCATTGTAATTTTCGTATCCATCCTTTGCAAAGAGAGTATGTGAAAAAGATAATTTAAAATAACGCAAAAATCAGGCTTGTCAATAAAGGAATCCCCACAGCAAACTCCGAGTCTCGAATAGGCGGCTGTGAAAATGATTTACATTTTCTTCTGTCTGTGCCATAAAATCCGGCAGCATATCAAATATAAAAGGGTGAACTCATGCGGGGCTGGGGTGCTGTATATTATCGGGAAATGCTGATTCTGGGGCGGCGGCTGTGGCGGGTGCTGGCATCAATGTCGGTATCTCCGCTATTGTATCTGCTTGCATTCGGTTATGCAATGGGAGATCGGGTGATGATTCGAGGATATACCTATACCGAATTTCTGATTCCCGGATTGGTGGCAATGGCATCCATGACGCAGGCGTATGGTATTGCCAGCGAAATCAATATCGCACGGTTTTATTGGCATATTTTTGAGGAATTTCAGGCTGCTCCGATCAATAATATCGCGTATGTGTTCGGAGAGGTATTGGCAGGTATGACCAGAGCCTTGATCGCTGTGATCGTGATTCTGACGCTCGGATTTCTGTTCAATGTTTCTTTGGGATATTACAGCCTGTGGTTCTGGTTGCCGATTGCTCTCAACAGCTTTATTTTCGCATCCCTTGCCGTAGGAATTGCCATGCTGGTCAGATCGCATTCGGATCAGGCAATGGTCAGCAATTTCGTGATTACACCCATGGCATTTCTGGGAGGCACATTTTTTCCCATAGACCGCCTTCCGCCCACCGCGCAGAAAATTCTGTTTTTTCTGCCGCTGACTCATGCGTCCAAAGCCATCCGCGCGGCTGCTTTCGGACAGCGTCCCGACATATACGATTACATGCTGCTGACAAGTATCGGCTGTCTTTTCTTTTTTATTGCCATACATTGCGTGAACAGAGCTAAAGACTGAATTTTTTATTCCGTCATATTATCCGGGAGTTGAGATACTCTTCGAAGCTATTATCCGGCGCAAGCTTTTCAGCCAATTGTCCGACAGAAATATCCAGCATTCCGAATATTTTTTCTTCGAGTTCCTGAGTCTGTTTCCAATTGACCATGATATAGTCGCGATTCTGAGGTGTTTTGCCGTAACGTTCCAAGATATAATTCATGCGCTGCTCAAGCCCCACAACATCCGTATGCAGCACGCGTTTGTCCGCGTAATTGACGATTTCGGCTTCGGATATCGGTGTAAACGCGGAATAATGATCCACCCGCACATGCTGACGGATAATATCGCCGACTTCGGGATATCCTATATCCGCCATGAGTTTCGCGGCAGTTTCGGCATGTCTTTCGCCGGTTGTGATACTCCGAGTTTTGGTAATGTCGTGAAGTCTGGCTGCTGCTTCAACCAGATCGCGGTTCAGAAATATCTGTTTTGCTCCGAGACTGTCTGTCAGAAAAAGTGCTACCCGGCATACCTGAAAAGAATGATGGGCAATGTGATCCATCATTTTCATTTCCGCCATCAGCCGGAAGCACTCTTCTTTGGATGGAATATTCATAACTGTCCTTTTCCGATTAAAAACACAATATGCCGCTGCCTCAATCCGATTTCTCGGGATCGAAACATCGGCATATCTTCTCAAAATCCCATCTTTTCCGGAGGTCTTCGTTCAGGAACATAGTCATGAGCAATTTTCCCCTCGTTCCAGTCTCGCGACACATACAGATTGCAATAGCAGCTTCCGAATTCCGCAACATCCGGCGCCCGATACACACAGGGACAGATAATATCCTGATCGTCTTCCCGGCTGCCGGAAGCCAATCTGCACGGACACGCCATGTATCCGTAACGCTCTTTATTGACCAGCAATGCCTGAAGAAGCTCGGAAACTCTCTCTTTATCTGTATTGAAAAAATAACCTTTTGCTTCCTGAGCTTTTTTCAGCATCTCATATAGTTGCCCGACATCCATCAGAGTCCCAAAGCCTCCCGAATATCTTTTTCTTTATATCCCACAATCACTTTTTCTCCGATAATGATGGTGGGAAAAGAGCATTTGGGATTGAATTTTTTTACATCTTCGAGAATGGCTTTGCGTTCATCGCCGGTCAGCATATCCACATCCACGAACTCATATCTGACCGTGCAGTCATTGAGCAGCTTTTTGGCTGCTTTGCAATGGCTGCACGTGCTTAACGAATAGACCTGAACCGAAGGAGTTGACATAAGATTTATGATCCTTTCCTAAAATTTGACAACAATTTCTTCGAATGTTTTCCGCCATTTGGGAGGCAGAAGCGTTTTATCTGTTTTGAAATATCCGACCGCGATCAGCAGAGGAATCCAGTAATTGTCGGGAATATTGAATGCTTTCCGAACCCCGTCATGATCGAATCCGTCCATCGGATGCGTATCCAAGCCCAAACTTTTGGCTGCCAGCATCAGGGACATGGCAAAAAAGCCCGTATTTTTGCAGGCAAATGCTTGCTGGCGTTCAGGACTCGAACCGTAAAGACCCGCGCACGCATCCAAAAACCACTGATACTGATTTTCTCCCATGGATCCGGCTTTTACCATTTCTTTGAAATTTCTTTCCACAAACGGATGCCCTTGTTTCCAAGCATCTCTGTCTGCCAAAGCAATGAGAACCACCGGAGCTTCGCTGACTTTGGGCTGATTCCAAGCCAGTTTCTGCAAAGTCATTTTTTCTTCGGGATTTCTTAAAATCATCAGGCTCCATGGTTGAAGATTGAAACTTGACGGAGTTTTTGCCGCCATTTCGATCATTTCCCGAACAAGCGCTTCGGGAACGTCTTTGGCAGGATCAAAAAAATTGACAGCACGTCTGCTGTTGATAACGTCTTTGAAGTCCATAGCTGCCTCCTTGATGCAAAGGGGTTTGCAGTACTGTATAGTCCCTGTTAGGAACGGCAAATCATAACTCGGAAATTCATTTCCGGGAAATCAATCAGTTTATAAAATTCGACAGATCTTTGGAATTGTCAATATCACACCCGCAACATAAGCATCAAGGCAGAAATGTTTTTCAGCATCTTTTTTCAAAAACTGCAAGAGGTTCGAAATATTTCGCAGACATAAAACAGAGTGCTTTATCGGGCAGTATGGATACGGTCTGCAATTACAACTTGATTTAAGAAATAAATGTGCTATGCTTTTCCGAATTATATTTTATCAGGAGGTTTTCATCATGCAGATCAGCATCACCAAAGCATCAACGCTCAAACCCAAACCGGACGATTCCAAGCTCGGCTTCGGGCTGATCTTCACAGACCACATGTTCAATATGGATTATTCGATTGAAAAAGGCTGGTACAATCCCCGAATCGAGCCTTACGGACCCATCTCTATGGATCCTTCCACAATGGTGCTTCATTACGGACAGGCGATTTTCGAAGGATTGAAAGCTTTCAGAACCGATTCCGGGACGGTTCAGATGTTTCGGGCAAAAGACAATCTTGCCCGAATGAATCGCTCTGCCCAGCTTCTGTGTATTCCGCAGATTGATGAAGCTGTTGTAATGGATGGGCTGAAACAATTGCTTGCCATTGAGAAAGACTGGGTTCCCAAAGCCGCGGGAACATCGCTGTATATCCGTCCCACGCTGATTGCCACAGACCCGTTTCTGGGGGTTCGGGCATCGCATACCTATCGCTTTTTCATTATCCTCTGTCCGGTGGGCGCATATTATGCCGAAGGCTTCAATCCAGTCAGAATCTTAGTAACCAAAGAGCATGTCCGCGCGGTTCGTGGCGGTATCGGAGAAGCCAAAACACCCGGAAATTATGCCGCAAGTCTGCTTGCCGGTGAAAAAGCTCATAAAGCCGGATATACTCAGGTACTTTGGCTGGATGGCGTGGAGCAGAAATACATCGAAGAAGTCGGCTCCATGAATATTTTCTTTGTGATTGACAATGAAATCGTAACGCCCATGCTCAACGGCAGCATTCTGCCCGGCATTACCAGAGATTCCGTGATCGCGCTGGCAAAACAATGGAATATGAAGGTTTCCGAGCGCAAAATCAGCATTGACGAACTGATAAATGCCCATTCATCCGGCAAGCTTCAGGAAGTGTTCGGATCGGGAACTGCGGCAGTCATTTCTCCGGTCGGCGAATTGAAATACGGCGATAAAGTTCTGAAAATCGCAGACGGCAGGGTCGGACCCATGTCGCAGAAATTCTTCAAAGCCATCACCGATATTCAGTATGGCAAAGTGAAAGACGAAATGGGCTGGATCGAAAAAATATAGCAATAAGTACCCGTTCATAATTTTTTTGTATTCCGCGTAGGGGCAATCTCTTGCGATTGCCCTACTCGCATAAATATTTCATACATCCCCCAGCAGATTCTGCACCACTTCCTCATATCCCGCGATCATACCCGGCTTGATCTGCATTCGGACGCGGATATTTTTGCCACTAGTGTAAAATCCCCGAACCATGTTGAATTGGGATTCCTCGATAATCTCGGTTTCCAAATCCGTTGAGTCCGCGCCGAACTGAACCGCTTTTTGGGCAAGCAGGTCTTTGGCTTTCTCGATGGCAGCATGTTTGGAAAAATTTTTGCTGACGCGCTGAGTGAAATTTTCCTCTGGTGCGGTTGCAATACCTTGTTCCGTATCGGAAAACAGCGTTACTTCACAGGTAGTTCTGGCAATTGCCGCGCCGATAGCATTTGCCACATGCCACTGGGGAACAACCCCCACTCTGAATTGGGAAAGGGACTCAAGACGGTGGGCAAAATACGGAGCAGGTCCCCCCAGAATCAGCACAGTTTCCGGTTTGACCTTGTAACCCTCCTGAAGCTCGTGAATCGTATAAACCGGCTTACTGTTGATCTGTTCAATCATCCGATATGCCTCATCCAGAATCTTCTGACACGCGAGAGTGAAAATTTCATCTGCAGTTTTTTCAAGGCTGAGTCCCAATTCTTTGGCAACAGAGAGGATGCCGGATACTGCTTTTTCTTTATCTCCGGCTTTCATCAGCCCCAGAACAACTAACGCATCCGTAGGTGTCGGAGTTGTGCCGCCGAAAGCCATCGCAGGTCCCATACGCTCAGGTCCGACTTCGATCTTTCCGTCGTTCACCCGAACCGCACTGTCGCCCCCGATACCGATGGAACGGGTTTCCAGAGAGCGGATCAGGGTTTTGTATTCTCCGAGTTCGATGCCCATCGGCGCGAGCAGCGGAACCCGATTGATCAGAACTGCCATATCTGTTGTTGTTCCACCGATATCCATCACCAGAGTATCCTCATCTTCGGAAGCAAACGCCATCGCGCCCATGACGCTGGCTGCGGGACCGGATAAGATGGTCTGCGCAGGACATTCCACAGACGCATCGAAACTCATGGTACCACCGTCTGCTTTGAGAACATGAATCGGAATGTGCAAGCCTTTTTCTTTCAGCATGTTGGCAACTGCCTCGAAAAATTTACGATGAGTCTGACGAACTGTCGCATTCAGAAAGGTCGTGGCAATGCGTCTGGGAAAACTTAAGTTGCCGGATACCCGATGACCCAGAAAAATTTTCCCGAAAGAATCTTTGATGATGTCGTGAATTTTCATCTCATGTGCGGGATTTCGGGAAGAAAATTTGCCGACAATGCCGACATTTCGGATATTATTTTTCTTCAGAATTTTTACAACTTCGCGAATTTCCGACTCATCCACCGGCTCGACTTCCCTGCCTCTGTGGTCAATCGAGCCTGCCACCGGAAAATAGAGAGGGTTGGTCCGGAAATATTCCGGGTCAATTCCCGGACCCGCGGACACAATCATACCTACTTCCGGGTTTTTTTTCTGCACAATCGCATTGGTGGTCAGCGTGGTACTCAGGACTGCCCGCTCGATTCTCTTCGGATCAATGCCGGTTGTTACATCTTCGATACCGGACAAAACGGTATGAAACAAATCCGCAGAATCCGTATATACTTTGGTATGTCTTACAATGCCCTGTTTATCCAGCAGAACCACATCCGTATGTGTTCCGCCGACATCAAGTCCTATGATCATGGCGCGTATTCCCTTCCGAATCAGGAGTATTGATGAGTCTATTAATCATAAAACCCTGAATTTTAAAATTATTATCAGCAGTTTTTTCTCCTGCTTTTTCCATAGATAATCGTCATCCATATCGCGCCGCCGATAATCAAAGCAAAAATGATGTACGGCGTATACTTTTGCTTTGTCGCATAAATCCGGTCTTTTGCTCTGAGTTCGAGTTTTTTGTCTGCAACAGATACGACCTCGATAATTTCCGTAACCGAATCCGAGTTCTTCCGGGGCAATTCCGCGATTGCCGATTCGGGCGACAGCTTGAAATCGGATCGGATCAGATTCGGATCCGAAGCAAAATATCGGGCAGGATTTTCATCGGCTGCTTTCTGATCAAAGAGTTTTGCATCAATGGCGTAAAATGACGGCATCAGAGATCTGATTCTCAGACGATTCGCAGGTTCGATGCGTTTGTACTGATCTGCGTTCTGAAACGGATATGCAATAAATATATGATTCGGAAAGCGATTCATCTTTTGGAGCGTGAAATAATAATACACCTCGGGCGTATCCGCACCCACAATCACCGGCAGCCCCAAGATCATCCATATCAGCATGATTTTTATCTTCATCGGATATATTCCCTTCTTACTTCTCATGCAGAACCGTTACACCGTTCCAATCTTCCGGCGGATGAAGGATAAAGTCGTTGCAGCGTTTTAGCAGAACCTTCGTGGGCGTATCCTGCGGATTGATCTGACGGAGTTCTTCGAACAGCTTTTTGCCTTCTTCCCATCTGGCTTCCCGATACAATGCCATTCCTTCGCCGAAGCGCTTGATAAACTTCGACATCTCCGATGTGATATTGTCTCTTTCCGAAATCAGTTCATACACCGGCACACCCTGAGTTTTGCCTTTGACAGCCACAATATCGATCAGACGGGCTTCGATCTCGTCTTTTGCCTGAAGATAGGTGCTTTCCGTAATGATAATCTGCGTGCCGTAATATTTGTTCAGACCTTCCACGCGGCTGGCAAGATTGACATTGTCACCAATAACCGTGTAATTCATCCGGCGCTCGGATCCCATATTCCCCACAATGGCAATACCGGTATTCAGACCGATCCGGGTGGGAAAGCCCGGTTTCCCGTGACGGTTCAGATATTGGGAGACTTTCAGCACGGTACGCTGAACATCCAAAGCCGCATGACACGCGGCAACCGCATGATTTTTAATTTCTTTCGGAGCATTCCAGAATGCCATGACCGCATCCCCGATATATTTGTCAACCGTTCCCTGATGCTGAAGAATCACCTGCCCCACTTCTCTGAAATAATATCCGAGATTTTCCACCAACTGCTCCGGTGGCATGGATTCGGAAATCGCTGTAAAACCGGCAATATCCGAGAAAAAGACCGTCAACTCCCGTTCCTCACCGCCCAAAACTGCTTCCTTATCCATCATAATCAGTTGTTCCACAAGGTCTTTGGGAACATATTTTTCAAAGCTTTTCAATCCCTTTTTCATATCTTCGAAATACACCGCCATCGCGTTGACTTCGATCAGAGAAGACGGAATCCTATCGGACGCTTCCAGATTGAATTCTTTCACCTTTTTCATTTCCTGAGAAAGCACTCTTAAAGGACTCGATATGATTCTGGCAAGAAAAACGCCGATTATCAGCGCGACCACAAACATCATTCCGGCAAACGCCATGACCTTGCGATTGTTCTGATAGACCTCTGCCATAATATCTCTTTCCGGAAGAATTACACCGACCAGAATACTTTTTCTTGATGGCAGCGGCGCGTACATGGAAAGATGTTTTTCTTTGTCAATATTAAAATCGAAAAACCGTTCCTGATTCTCCGAATCGCGCGGCTGAGATTCAGCAGCAGTGAATGTTCTGAACGATTCGGCAATGGTTTTGTCATCCACATTTTCCACCGAAATCAGCTCTATTTTTTCTTCTTTACCTTTTTTCACTTTCTGATATAGCTTATCGAAACTTTTTCCTTCCTGAATTGGCATGGCAACCACTTTCATGTTGTCTCCGATCTTCTGAAGCAGAAAGGCTTTGCCGGTTTTTCCGACTTTGATATTGGCTAAGAAATAAGACAGATCGGCAATTCCGACATCGATTCCCAAAACCCCTTCCAGTTTGCCGCTTTTGTTATAGACGGAAATGGCGTTGGTGATTCCGGGTTTTTGAGTCGAGAAAAAGATATAAATGTCGGTCCAGATGCTTTTGTCGGTCTTGGATGCCATCACATACCAGGGACGTGTGCGCGGATCATAATACGGTTCCGATTCGGACTGAACCATATTGGGAAACTCTTTGTTGTACAAAGTATTCTGATGCCGCCATTCGGTAATGACTTTTCCATCCTGATGCGTAATCAGCTTGATGCTCACGGAATTATCCGGCATCCGGGTTGCCATATAAAAATTGCCCAGCTTATCGCCGAAAAATACCGAAGATACCTGAGGATTGATTCTAATAATATCCTGAAAATAACCGAACATCTTTTCCTGAGCCAGTGGAGGAACAATCTTCAGAGGAAGCAACTTTTTGCCGGGAAGCGTGTATTCCGATGAAAATATCTCTTTATCCACAAAGTGATAAGACAGCACGGAAACAATATCTACCTCTTTGAAATACTGGGTTGTTTTGTTCAGAACACTTTTGGTGATCTCGCTGATCATGTTCTGCGAGAGTTTGTGAAGAGATGATTTGGTACCCATGTATCCGGTATAACCGACGATTCCAATGGTCAGCGTCAGCAATGCCGTAAGAATGATGATAATGACTGTCTGAGTGGAAAATCGAAACATAGCAAGCCCTGATCTCCTTTATGGTATAGCTCCCCGCTCATCTTCGCCGAGGTATAAATCGTGTCTATATCAGATCAGAAGATTTTTTTCATTCGAAAAATGACGCTCATCGGAAATAAGCTATTCGAAAGGAGTGATGTATCAGGTTGTTCGATTCGTCATACGAGTTACACAATTCAATGGTTCGGACAGTTCTTAAATTGATATATTTTTCTTTTTTATTCAAATAGTTAATCTTATATAGCTGTAATCTATCTACAAATTTTAAAGATTCAGTAAGCCCTTAAAGCCATGCTGCAGGACTACGATATTTTTCTGCTCGGATAAAAAAAGCCGGAAGTATCTGTTACTCCCGGCTTTTGCAGGCAGTTACGCCGCTCTGACTTCGATTTTTCTGGGTGCGGCTTTTTCAAGTTTGGGCAGAGTCAGTCTCAGTACGCCATCTCTGAGATGCGCGTCGATTTTGGACTGATCGATCACTTCCGAGAGGGTAAACTGCCGGAAATATTTTCCCACTTCATACTCGATCAGAATGTCCTGCTCATTTGCGCCTTCGAAGGGTGCGATATCACCGCTTAAGGTCAGAATATTTTCTTTCAGATCGATACTCAAGTCTTTTGCACTGACACCGGGCATATCTGCCAGAAGCGTGATGCCCTTCTCGGTTTCGAATATATCCACCGCCGGTGTAAATACCGGACCGGATTTGGTCTGTTCCGCAGGACTTGTAATTTCCTGTTTTTCTTTGACCTGAATTTCTTTGCTTTCCGATGCCATAATCGTATCCTCCTTTCGGATTATTTCACCGTAATCTGTCTGGGCTTTGCAGCCTCTGCTTTGGGAATGCTGATGGTCAGAATGCCGTCGGACATCGCAGCCTCGACTTTATCTGTATCAATTTCTCCGGGAAGACTGATCAGTCGCGAAAATCTGCCCGCGTCGCGTTCCCGGCGATGGTATTTGGCATTGCTGTCTTCTTCGGCAATCTTGCGCTCGCCGGAAATCGAAAGCGTTTTTCCGGTAACCTGAATATCCAAATCTTCGGATTTCATACCCGGAAGCTCGGCGCGCACATAATATTTATCCTTATCCTCTGTCAGGTTCAGAAGAGGGAATACACCGGCTTTGAGACTCGGAAACCCGCGTCCGCTCAGATTTCCGAACAATCTGTCCATGTTCCGTTTCATCCGATCCATCTCTTCGAACACGCTCCGCCATCCCCATCTGGGAAAATCAATTGCTCTTGTGTAAATCATGGCTTTCCTCCTTTACTTAAAAACATGAACCATCTGCAGAGAATAATAAGTTATTCTCTTTAATATCAGATTATTGACATCTTTTTTTGTTCTATAAAATAATCATACGGATTTTTCTGTCAAGAGGAAAAAGTGCATCTGATGTGGAAGAAATGTTAAAATTGTGTTAAAAAAAGATAAGCCCGCTCGTTCTCATAAAACTCTGACATTTCTCTGCGTAAAGAACAGGCATCGCTTATTATGGGGAGATCGTCTCTTGGCACAGAAAAAGAAAAAACTTTTCGTACTGGATACGAACGTGATTTTACATGACAGTTCGTGTATTTATAATTTTCAGGAACATGATATGGTGATTCCCATCACGGTGCTGGAAGAGTTGGATCAGTTCAAGAAAGGCAATGATTCGCTCAATTACCATGCCCGTGAATTTCTGCGCTCTCTGGACGCTTTAAGCGGGGATAAACTGTTTTCAGGAGGGATGAAAGTCGCTCCGCATCTGGGTAAGATCAGCATCCGTCTGGAACAAGAATTTCATTCGGATCTGAAGAACAATTTTTCCCCGCACAAGCCGGATCATCATATTCTGAATATTGCCTATCAGTTGGCAAAAAAGCATCCGAGCCGTCAGGTCATTTTAATCACCAAGGATGTGAATCTGCGGATGAAAGCAAAGGCTGTCGGAATGCTGTCTCAGAATTATACGACAGATCAGGTCAAAGATATTTCCTCCTTATATAAAGGACGCCGGATCGAGACGAATATTCCGGCAGAAGCCATCGAGCAGATGTATCATGTTCCCTTCGAAATCGATCCGGAAGAACTTCACCTCAAAACCCCTTTGCTGCCCAATGAATATCTGATTATGAAAAACGGCAGACGCTCTGCTCTGGGCGTATTCGATCCGAATATCGGGAAAATCCGGCGGGTTGACAAGACCGGTATTTACGGCATCACACCTCGGAATGCGGAACAGACGTTTGCATTCGATGCGCTGACCAATCCGGATATCCGTCTGGTAACGGTCGCGGGCAAAGCCGGAACCGGAAAAACACTTCTGGCACTTAGCGCGGCATTGGAAACCCGGCGATATTACCGTCAGATTTTTCTTGCCCGTCCGGTTGTGCCTCTGAGTAACAAAGACCTGGGCTATTTACCCGGAGATATCAAGTCCAAACTCGATCCGTATATGCAGCCCTTGTATGACAATCTTGCCGTGATTCAGAGCCAGTTTGCCAATACGGATCCGTATCATCAGAGAATCAAGGATTTTCTGGAAAGCGAAAAACTGGTGATCGCTCCGCTCGCGTATATCCGAGGCAGAAGTCTGGTCAAAATTTATTTTATCGTGGATGAGGCGCAGAATCTCACGCCGCACGAAGTGAAAACCGTTATCACCCGAGCGGGAGAAGGGACAAAAATCGTTTTTACCGGAGATATCTTTCAGATCGATCATCCGTATCTGGACAGCCATTCCAACGGGCTGAGTTATCTGATCGAGAAAATGCAGGGGCAGAATCTCTATGCCCATATCACGCTTGAAAAAGGCGAGCGTTCCGAACTTGCAGAGCTTGCGAGCAACCTGCTGTGATGCAGATCGCATTATGAGAAGATGTATCGCGTCGCATGAAAAAAACAAGCTTTTTTATTGACAAAGATCAGGATTCAGCCTATATGATGTGGCTTCATACCTTATAATTAAGAAAACTGAAGATCAGTCTGATGGTTCGTATCCTGCCAGTACCGACCGGAAAGAATGATCTTCTTGCCTTGTGTAAGGCGTATTTTTAGTGTCAGGATGGTTTAATTTTCAACAAGAACGGAGGTAAAACCAATGGCAAAACACAAAACCCCTTTGTTGGATCAGCTTGAAAGCGGACCATGGCCCAGCTTTGTGTCCGATATGAAACAGGAAGCTGAAGCAAGGGCAAAGAATCCGAAGGGTCTTGATTATCAGACTCCCGTAGAGGTTGTGGACGATCTGATGGGCTTGCTCGAGCTTTCCTATGTGGATGGAACAACCCACTGGAAGCACGGCGGTATCGTGGGTGTTTTCGGATACGGCGGCGGCGTTATCGGAAGATACTGTGACCAGCCCGAAAAATTCCCCGGTGTTGCTCATTTCCACACCATGCGCGTTAATCAGCCCGGCGGCAAATTCTACACCACTTCGTATCTGAAACAGATTTGCGATCTGTGGGACCTGAGAGGCAGCGGTCTGACCAATATGCACGGTTCCACCGGAGACATTGTTCTTTTGGGAACAACCACCCCGCAGCTGGAAGAAATCTTCTTCACACTGACCCACGATATGAATCAGGACCTTGGCGGCTCCGGCTCCAATTTAAGAACTCCCTCGGATTGTATCGGCGCTGCTCGTTGCGAATATGCCTGCTATGATACTCAGGCATTGTGTTATGCGATGACCATGGATTATCAGGATGAATTGCATCGCCCCGCATTCCCGTATAAATTCAAGTTCAAATTTGACGGATGCCCCAACTGCTGTGTGGCATCTATCGCTCGTTCCGACATGTCCTTTATCGGAACATGGAAAGATGACATCCGCATTGATCAGGAAGCAGTTGCAGCATATATCGGCGGCGAACTGAAACCCAACGCGGGCGCTCATGCGGGACGTGACTGGGGCAAATTCGACATCCAGAAAGAAGTCATCGGACTCTGCCCGACCGGCTGTATGTGGATGGATGGCAAAACCCTGAAGATTGACAACAGAGAATGTACCCGTTGTATGCACTGCATCAATGTTATGCCCAGAGCATTGAGAATCGGAAATGACAGAGGTCTTTCGATTCTGGTCGGCGCAAAAGCTCCGATCCTCGATGGCGCACAGA
>CAZMDM010000605.1:0-6954 GCA_964564775.1 uncultured Desulfonema sp.
TCTCTGCTTTTTCTCGAGCAGAAGACGGAATGCGATATCTAGTACGGTCTCGTGGGCTCGGAGATGTGTATCCGAGACGGGTCCAGATCAAGGCTAAGGTAATCGGCAACCGGCTCCGGCTTTTCAGGCTCGAGGCCGAGATCAATGTCAAGATCAGAATCATCAGATTTCTCCGCGGGCGACTCCATGTCCAGATCAAGGCTAAGGTCATCGGCAACCGGCTCCGGTTTTTCAGGCTCGAAACTCATATCCAGATCAAGGTCTTCCGATGCGACTTTGGCAGAATCACCATCTATATCCAAGTCAAGGTTCAGATCATTTTCTGCCTCGTCTTCCGAATCCAGATCGAGAATCTGACTTTCCTTTTGCTTCTGTTTCGCAGAGCTTACTTTTTCCTCGCCTGCAATCGCATTGATGTCGAATATTTCGGTTGCGGCTCCATAAGCCGCTTTGCTGTCATCTTCAATTTCCACATCTGCCGATGACTGACTCTCGGTATCAAGAGCATCATCCAATCCTGACAGATCGAAATCAATATCATCTGCCTGAGGTTCTTTGGTTTTTGCTGCAGGAACAGGCTGCTCATCTATACCCAGCATTTCGTCAAGATCGGACAGATCAAGGTCAGTATCAGCTTCTTTCTGATTCGCGGGACTTTCTGCTTTCTTCTTTTCAGCCTCATCGGAATCCATTTCTATGCCCAGAGTTTTATACATATCTTTGACATTGAATTCCAAAGTTCCGTATTTGGCAAACTCGTCAGTTTCCTCAAATTCAACATCTGCTTCCGGCGTTTCCTTCCCCAGATCGGGAATCAGGCTCAACTCTGCCGGAATTTTATCTGTTTTTGATTTATCCTTCGGAGGCTTGGGGCTTGGTTTATCGTCATCTTTGAAAAGGTCATCCAAATCCGATAAATCTTCCGATTTTTTAGGCGTATCGGGAATATCCAAATCGAGATCCAAAGACAGGTCATCTTTCTTAGCCGTGCTTTTAGGCGATGCTTCATTAAGCCCCATATCCATATCCAGTTCGAAAGACAGGTCATCTTCGGATAGTTCAGATTTCCGAGGTTTTTTATCGCTTTCTATCATTTTTTCAATATCTGCCAGATCAAATTCTTCCGGAGACGCGCCTTTGGCTTTCTTGACCGGCGGAGGCGGCTGAACAGACGGCGCCGGTTTGGGAGGCGAAGGAGGGTAGGCTACAAACACTTCTTTACACTTGGGACATCGAACTTTCGAACCCGTAGGTTTCAAACGACTCTCATCGAGTTTGAAACTGGTTTTGCATTTTTCGCAAGTGGTAATCATAAAACTTCCTCACCGGTTATAGTTTCAAATGATATACTTCCGGCAATCCTCTGTAATTTTCGGCATAATCAAGCCCATAGCCCACAAGGAATCCTGTTTCCACAACATGACATACATAATCAATAACGATCTGCTTCTCGCGTCGTTCTCTTTTATCAATAAAAGCACATATTTTTACACTGCGTGGTGCGAGTGAGATAAAGTGTTCTCTGAGATATTCCAATGTCAGCCCCGTATCTATGATATCTTCGACAATCAGAACATCTCTGCCTTTCAGATCAAGTTCCGCTTCTTTGGACAGGCGGATTTTTCCCGATGAAGACATATCACTGCCGTAGCTCGCTGCACGGACAAAATCGATTTTAACCGGAATACTCAGATGTCGGACAAGATCTGCCATAAAAATAAACGCGCCTTTCAGAGAGCCGATCAGCACCAAATCTCGGTTCTGATAGTCCTTTGAAATCTGTCTGGCAACTCTGGCAACAGCGTCTTCAATCGCTTTCTGAGTCAGTACCGGAATAAGCTCAGGCATTTATAATTTCCTTATATTTTCATAAGCTGAACAATTGATTTGAAATCTGAAAATACCACAAAAACCTCTTGTGTCAAAATACATTGAACCCACAGGCTTGTCAATATAATTTAGGATAACCAGTGCGTCTGAATCCGATGTATCATGGCTTCTTCCAGACTCGGAAAATTTTGCCGAAGTTCGACAGGGGATGCTTCATCCAGAATTTCGGATTCGTGCATCAGGATCAATCTGTCACATTTCTCGCCTTCATCCAGATACGCGGTTGCCACTAAAATCGTCATGCCCTGCTTCCGCATTTCCGCCAGAATATCCCAAAATTCCCGCCGCGAAACCGGATCAACACCGTTGGTCGGCTCATCCAGAATCAGCACCATCGGCTGATGCACCAGCACACAGGCAAGACCGAGTTTCTGCTTCATGCCGCCGGACAGATCCCGCGCAAGACGCTCAGTAAATGGCAGAAGATTGGAAAAACTCAGATATTTTTCTTTGCGTTTCTGCCGCTCCGCCCCGAAGATTTTGAAAATATCCATAAAAAAATCGAGATTTTCAGCAACGGTCAGATCAGGATACAATCCGAATCGCTGAGGCATATATCCGATTTTTTCTTTGACACGCTCTTTATCCCGAACCACATCCGAGCCGTTGACGAAAATCCGTCCTTCCGAAGGCGGAATCATCGTGGCAATCATTCTGAGCAGAGTGCTTTTGCCTGCACCATCAGAACCAACCAGTCCAAAAATCGTACCGCGGATTACGCTGAAAGAAACATGGGAAACAGCTTTCAACTGATTGAATTGCTTGGATACATTTTCAACTCGCACAATGGCATCATTCGAATCGGACATCGGCGGGCATTCCTGACTTCAATTCGAGTTTCGGGTTTGCAACAGAGATTTTCACCAAATACACCAGTTTGACGCGCTCTTTGTGTGTCTGGATGATTTTGGGCGTAAATTCGGCTTCGGGCGAAATATACGATACTTCTCCGCCATAAACCTTATCGGGAAAGGTATCAATGTTCACCGATGCCTTCTGTCCCGGCTTCACTTTGCCGATTTCGGTTTGATCCACGAATATTTTCACATCCACGCGGGATAAATCCGCAAGAGAGATCACCTCTTTTCCGGGTGAAACCACTTCGCCGGGTTCGAGATTCCGGCTGGTAACGATCGCATCAAACGGTGAGGTCAGTTTCGCATAGCCCAGTTGGATTTCTGCCAGATCCGATGCTGCCCGGGATGCCTGAACCTGAGCTTCCGCAGCCCTGACTTCCTGTTGTGCTGCTTCGATTTTTTTCAGATTGGCACGGGCAAGTTTCAGCATTGCCTCTCCTTCGGACAGCCTTGCTTTGGCAGCTTCGATGCTTTCTTTGCGGGATCCTTCTTTCAGCATCTCGTAATTGGCTTTGGCACGCTCATATTCTTTGAATGCAGTGTCAGCCTTCAGACTGACTGCGTCTTTGTCTTTTTCGGAAATTCCGCCTTTCTGAAACAAGCTGTCAAACCGTTCCTTGTCTTTTTTGGCATCTTTCATGCTGCTTTCTGCCTGAGCAAACGCGAGTCTGGCTCGCTCCACTTCCTGAGTTCTGAAGCCGGAATTCAGTTCGTCAAGCTGGGCTTTCAACGCTTTTACCGAAGATTCCGCGCGCTCTGCCTCAGCCGGAAGCGTGGTCTGATAAATTTCCAGATTGGTTTTGGCGGTTTTCAACCGTTCTTCGGATAAATCCAGATTGGCTTTTGCCTGATTTTTCCGGGCAGTTAGCTCTTCGGTTTCCAATTCTGCAAGCAACTGACCTTTTCTGACCGCATGTCCTTCATCTGCCGCTACAGAGGCGATTTTGCCACTGATCTGAAACGACAAATCCGCAGTCCTGACATCAACGGTTCCCGAATAATATATCTCGGCATGTTTGCGAGCCTGCTGACCTTTATAGACCAGAGTTCCGACAACTGCCAGCAACACGAGAAGAACTATCGGAATCAGACGTTTTTTCACAAGCATATCCCTTTCCACTGTCGGTTTTCTATAAGAATCGGATCGGAAACCGGCTGTATCTGTCGCCGGAGTTCGATACTGACGACTTATCGCATTCTGAGCGGATACGCAATATTTTTTTATTGACACCCGCCAAAGATGCACTGAGCCTGACCGAAACACTGCTTGACCTGATCTTTCCGATCTGATATGAATCCGTAAAAAATAATGCAAATAAGGGTAGTTCTGCTATGGCAGTGAACTGCCTTGTTTTTTTAGGAGAAACTATGGAACCCAATGTAGCCGATATTTTGATCGAATCTCTGCCCTATATCCGCCGCTTTTCCGGCATGACGATGGTCATCAAATATGGCGGTCATGCGATGGTGGATGAACAGCTCAAAATTGATTTTGCAAGAGATATTACGCTGTTGAAATTCATCGGACTCAAACCTGTCGTGGTTCACGGCGGAGGTCCTCAGATCAACAAAGTTTTGGATCAGATGGGAATCCGTTCTCAGTTCGTGCGGGGAATGCGTCTGACCGACGAGCCGACAATGGATGTGGTCGAAATGGTGCTGGGCGGCAAAATCAATAAAGCAATTGTCGCACAGATCAATCAGCAGGGCGGCAAAGCAGTCGGATTGAGCGGCAAAGACGGCGGATTGATTGTTGCCCAAAAAATGCAGATCATCCATCAAGAAGATGAAAACAAACCACCGGAAATTATTGATCCGGGCTTGGTCGGTGAGGTTACGCATGTCAATCCCGCGATCATCAATACCCTGACATCACAGGGATTTATTCCGATCATCGCTCCGGTCGGGGCAGGAGAAAACGGCGAAACGTATAATATCAACGCGGATTTGGTGGCTGCTGCCATTGCCAAAGCCCTGAATGCCCGGCGTCTGATTCTGCTGACCGATGTGGACGGCGTGCTGGATACATCGGGAAATCTGATTCCCTCTCTCAGTGTCGGCGATATTGATCGTCTGGTCAGAGAAAAAATTATTTCCGGCGGCATGATTCCCAAAATCGAATGCGCTTTGGATGCTGTCAGACAGGGCGTGAAAAAGGCGCATATCATCAATGGCAAACAACGACATTCTCTGCTTTTGGAGCTATTTACGGACAAAGGGATCGGAACGGAAGTAACGATATGATATTCTAAGTGGAAATCGCTATGAAAAAACATCTGATGACATTGGCGATACTCATACTGCTGTCCTGCATTGCCTGCTCGAAAAAAGATAAAAGCGATGTTGCTGCGGCAGGCTCTAAAAATCGTCCGGTTCCGGTGATGGTAACGAAAGTTATTGAAAAAACAGTGCCTTTCGATATCAAAGCGGTCGGAAATGCCGAAGCCTATTCGAGTGTGGTGATCCGAACGCAGATCGGCGGAATGATTACCCGGCAGGCGGTTCGGGATGGTCAGCATGTTTCCAAAGGCGATCTGCTGTGCGTGATTGATCCTCGTCCGTTCGAAATTGCTCTGAAAGATGCCAAAGCAAAACTGGATAGAGATATTGCGCTCTTGGAAAAAGCTCAGGAAGACATGAACCGCTATACCCGGCTGGTGGAAAAAAACGTGGTTAGCAAAGAGCAGTACGATCAGACTGCCACCAATACCAAAGCACTTCAGGCAACCATCCGGCAGGATGAGGCAGCGGTGGAACGCGCGCGGCTCGATCTCGAATATACGTCTGTCAGATCGCCGATTTCCGGCAAAGTCGGCAGCATTCTTCTCAATGAAGGAAATGTGATCAAAGCCAATGATGATCGGGCAATTGTGAGCATCAATCAGATTCAGCCGATTTATGTCAGCTTTTCTGTGCCGGAGCGATATCTCCCGGCAATTTATCAGGCAATGGCGGAGACCAAGCCCGAAGTCAGCGTGTTTGCCGAAGGCGATGAAGCAAATGCGCTGAAAGGCGAGCTTGTCGCGACAGACAATACGGTAGATAAAACAACCGGAACCATCCGGCTCAAAGCCTTGTTTGCCAATGCGGACAATCGCCTGCTGCCCGGACAGTTTCTTCGGGTGAACCTCAAGCTTTCGGAAACTGCCGGTGCATTGGTCGTGCCTTCCAAAGCAGTCCAGACCGGCATTAACGGCGAATTTGCTTATGTGTTGAAAAGCGATAATACAGTCGAACTTCGCCCGGTGAAAGTTGCCCGCATTCTTGACGGACAAACAGTCATCGGAAGCGGATTGAACGCCGAAGAGACCGTAGTTACCGATGGTCATATCCTGCTGACTCCGGGCAGGTCTGTAGAGGTCAGAACAGGCAAAAACTCCTGATGTCATATATCAGGAGGTATCAGGTTTATTTTTTCAGATATCACTCAGAACTGACAAAACATCAGCTTCTGATATAAAGGGTATATAATTTTTATAAGGACAGAGGGAGAAAAATGGACAACGAAATGGTCGAGCAGATCCGTCAGAGAGCCAGAAAAAATTTTTCGCTGGGCTACAATTGTGCGGAATGTGTATTCGAAGCAGTGATCAGCCTTATCAATACCGGACTTCCGCCGGAAGTGAAAAAACTTGCCACCGGATTCGGTGGAGGCATGGGATTGTTCGGCGATACCTGCGGTGCAATATCGGGCGCGGTATTGGCGGTCAGTGCGGTTCATGGCAGAAGCTCTCTTCCCGAAGGAGAAGGCAAAGAACTTGCCAAAAAAGCGGCAGAGCAGCTCTACGGAAAGCCCGGTCTGTATCGGATGTTCAATCAGATTCCGAACAGAATTAAGGAAAAATACGGTCATACACTGTGCAGAGAATTGACCGGCAAATGGAAGGCAACCTGGCTGTGCCGGGAACATGCGCTTTCCTGCCGGGAACTGATTACCGATGCTGCTGGAATTGCTGCGGAACTGATCTTATCGGACAAAACCGAAGCCTGTTCCCAAGCATTCGGAGAAAATGTGGAAAATCTCAAAGATACATGTGATATCTGCAGCAAAGGCTGAGGAAATGCTTAAGACCGGGGAGGTATCCCGGAGATTTTATGATTTCGGCAAGGTGAATATGAACCTGCTTCCCTTGCCGGATTCGCTTTCAACGTGAATTGTTCCCCCGTTTTTTTCGACAAATTCTTTGCACAGAACCAGTCCCATGCC
>CAZMDM010000606.1:0-4953 GCA_964564775.1 uncultured Desulfonema sp.
ATCGATGTGAACAGTTATCAGACCCCGTCATTTCCCGCGACAGCGATCATGCCTTCGATCCGTGATCCTCACAGCACAATTTTTACGGAACTCACCGACTGGTACAGCTTCGGCATTGTGGCGTGTCAGTTGTTTGTCGGCATTCATCCCTACAAAGGCAAACATCCCGATTACACGAAAAAAAACATGGGCGATGCGGTGCTGTTCAACCGCATGAAAGATCATATTTCCGTGTTCAACCCCGATGTCTCTGTGCCGCCGACCACTCGTGATTTTGCCTGTATTCCGCAAAATTATCGGAGATGGATGATCGAAGTATTCGAAAAAGGAAAACGGATTCCGCCGCCGATGCTTGCCGGTGTTGCTGTTACGCCGACAGTCGGAATCCGGGTGATTCACAGCACGGATAATTTCGAAATCCGGCATCTGAAAGATTTCGAATCCGATATTCTCTATCATGCGGTGATTTTCGGTGTCGAAGTAACCAAAACGAAACAAAAACTTCACATCGGCGCATCCGAATATGATGTTGCGGCAGATACTGAAGTGGTTTTCACGCCGAAAAAGGCAAAGCCCGTGCTGGTGAATATCGAAAACAACTTTGTCCGATTTTCCGCGATCCGGGAAACTTCGGGCAAAATTCATGCGATTTCTGTCGAATGTACGGAAAAAATGATCGTGAACAATGCCCTGTTTGTGAGAAACCGGGGCAATCTGATCGAGCTTTCCCTGACGGACAGACCGGACGGCGATGTTACGGTTGCGGTCAGGTCCGTCTGGAATATCATGCCGCTTTCCGGTGAGATTTTTTCCGGCGTGATTTATCAGAATGTGCTGGGCAAACCGTACCTGATGATTCCTCTGCCCAAGTCTGACGGTGCAAGCTCCTGCATCAATCTGCATATTCCCGAACTCAGCGGATGCCGGGTGGTGCAGGCAAAGCATGAGAACCGGATATGTATGCTGATCGTCCATCAGAACAATCTTTATCGCCGGATGGTGCTGAAATTCGATGCGTCCTACCAGAAATACGATTGCAGAATCAGCGATGACGCGGAATACGGCAATATCAATTTCACGGTGCTGGATAACGGCATCGCGGTTGCGATCAATGAAGAAAATGCGGTGGAGGTGTTTGTGAATCAGATCGGAAATGACCGGATGGATCTGATCAGAGACCCGGATATTCAATATTCTCTGAAGCTGTGCAAAGATGGAATTATCACCAAGTTCTTCAAAGATAACGGATTGTATTCGATTCGGAGGGTGAAGAAATGATATGAGTCTGAAGGCGGGATTTATAATTGCCGATATTATAGACCCTCTTTCCAAAGCCCCGAAATCAATTTCAGGGCTATAAGCTCAAGCCTGCTTAAGCAGGCTCTGGTTTATAGCCGGGCGATTTATCGCTCGGTATCAGAAACCTCGTCTGATCAACGCATTTGCATGAGATGCAAAGCCCTCGTACTGAGCAAACTGTATAACCGTATCTCTCAGCTTATCATAGCCTTCTTTGGTCATATACCCGATAGACGAGCGTTTCAGGAAGTCATAGACCGTTACGCATGAAAATGTTTTGGCAAATCCCCCTGTCGGCAGAATGGCATTGACACCGAGCGAGTAATTTCCGATGGAAATCGGCGTATATTCTCCGAGCAGAATCTCGCCCGCGTTTCTGATTTTCGGCAGCACTGCCATCGGCTCTTTCACCAGCACTTCGATATGCTCCGGTGCAAATTCATTGACGAATTTCACCGATTCTTCCAAATCCCGCGTCAGCACGATTCCGCCGTAATTCGATAAAACTGTCTGGCAGTACTTTTTGCGTTCTTCCGGCAGATCATTCACCAGTTCGGGCAGAATTTTCTCAACTTCGGATACCAATTTCCGAGAATGTGTGAGCAATAATGCTGCCGAATCTCCGCCATGTTCTGCTTCGATCAGCAGATCCAAAGCTGCAACTTTCGCTGTGGCATGTTCATCGCACAAGATGATGGATTCGCTGGGTCCTGCCGGAGTTCCCACATCGATTCTGCCGTACAGCAGCCGCTTTGCCGCGCTCACATACGCATTTCCGGGTCCGAGAGCTTTATGCACTTTGGGAATACTCCGGGTTCCGAATGCCATTGCTGCAATTGCCTGCGCGCCGCCGACTTTATACACATCTTTGACTCCGCAGATTTCTGCTGCAACCAAAGACGCATCATCCACGCCTCCGTCCGGTGCGGGCGGCGTACACACAATGATTTTAGGCACTTTGGCAATCACTGCCGGAATGCACAGCATCAGCATCACCGAAGGAAACGAGCCTTTTCCGCGAGGTACATAAATCCCGACAGACTCAATCGGCGTGATTTTTTCACCTGCCATAATACCGTTGTCAATCTGAGTGAACCACATTTCTTCGGGCATCTGTGCTTCGTGAAATTTTCGGATATTGTCTGCGGATATTTGAATCACTTTCTTCAATGACGAATCCAAAGTTCTGTTTGCTTTGGCAAAATCTTCTTCGGTGGCTTTTAGATGATCGGGGGATAAGATCACTTTGTCGAATTTTTCAGCATATTCCACGATGGCTTTATCGCCGTTTTCTCTGACATTCTGAATAATCGGGCGAACAATATCCTGAAGACTCTCGATATTGGTTTCCGAGCGTCTTAAAATTTTTGCAATCTCTTCTTCTGACAGATTTTTCAGATCATATACATTGATTTTCATTCAAGGTCTCCTTGCATTTCCGAAATAAAAAATATTATATCATATCCGAGTCATTTGAAACAGACTTTTTTCTGGAACGACTCGCCGACAGCAATCGCATCCGAAAAAAACTACTATCAGGGAAAATAAGTATATCGGAGTTCTGTTTCCCAGTAAGCGGATATGAATACCGAAGCCGGGAATGGGCTACCCAATCAAACTCTCGATCTCATTCAAAATATCCTCAGCTGATTCCCCAAGCGGCTTTTCCTCTTCCCGAATCTGCCGATCCTCCTTGAGATCAAGCACCTCATTCAGAATAAAATCCCGGATTTTTTCCAAAGTCGGATAATCGAACAACAGCGATACCGGCAGCGTTTTTCCGATGATCTGACTCAGCCGGTTGCGCAACTCAACCCCCATGAGCGAATCAAAACCCTGATCCATCAACGGCTCCTGAAATTCCACCTGCTGAGACGCGCCGTATCCCATGACTTTTCCGGCAATTTCCCGAATCATATCCGACAATATCCTGATTCGCTGTTCAGCAGATGCTTGATTTATTTTTTCAATGATTTCATGATTTTGAATCTTATTTGCATGAACCAGACGGGAAAAGAACGCATGTTGTCCGGGAACAGACGCAAGATATGTTTGCCAATCCGCGTCCAGAACACAAACCTGCACCGGCTTTTCACAAAGGATTTTCTTCAATATCGCCAGCCCGTTATCCGGCTGAATGCCCCGAATTCCCTGTGTTTCAAGACGACCGCCTCTGTTACTCTGCAAAGCTGCCATGCCCACATCTGCCCAGGGTCCCCAATTGATGCTGGTTGCCGGAAGTCCCTGATGATGCCGATAATGTGCCAAAGCATCTGAAAACGCATTTGCCGCCGCGTAATTGCTTTGTCCCGGATTTCCCATGATCGAAGCTGCAGATGAAAACATCACAAAAAAATCCAAATCTTTATCTTCTGTTTGACGATGCAGATTCCACGCTCCGGCAGCTTTGGGCATCATCACGCGCTCGAATCGCTCCGGTGTCTGATCGGGAATCATGGCATCATCCAAAACACCTGCCGCATGAATAATGCCTTTCAATGCCGGCTGAATCTTATCGAGTATGGCTTTCACATCGCTTTCGGAAGATACATCGCCTTGTCCGATGCGGATATCTGCGCCCTGATTTCTGAGATTTTCAATCATTGCAGCAGCATTTTCCGAAGGCGCGCTTCTTCCCATCAGAACAACATGTCGAGCGCCTTGTGCCACCATCCATTCCGCGACTTTCAAGCCAAATGCGCCTAATCCGCCGGTAAT
This sequence comes from uncultured Desulfonema sp., assembly GCA_964564775.1. GTDB lineage: Bacteria > Desulfobacterota > Desulfobacteria > Desulfobacterales > DYRC01 > DYRC01. The sequence goes on from CAZMDM010000606.1 coordinate 4,018, forward strand.
CAGATATGCGGCATCGGATCGGATCGCCTGAATTTCCTGCATGGACAGGACAATTTTTCCGACATGCTTTGCCTGCGCCATATAGCGAAACGCCCGGACAGCCTCGTGAATGGAAAAGACTTTATGTTCAATCGGCGTAAGGCTGTTATCTGCAAAGCCTTTTGCAAGCTCTTGAAACATCGAAGAAATCAGTTCCGGGTTCTGCTTGGAAACATCTCCCAGATCAAACGCGAAATAGGAAATATCTGGTCGTTTGTCATAAACCTTTGCCTGATCCCAGATGCCGATTTTGCCGATTTCCACAAAAGTTCCGCCCGGCTTCAGAATATCAAGGCTTTTGGGAATAAATTCGCCGGTTAAACTGTTCAGCACGATGTCCATTTTCTGATCCGCGAGCGGATCGGCAAATTCTGTGGTTCGGGAATTCATAATATGCCGAATACCTAGCGATTTCAGAAATTCCCATTTGCCGATGCTGGCTGTGGCAAAAACTTCCGCACCGGCACGCTTGGCAATCTGAATTGCTGCAAGCCCAACACCTCCGGCAGCCGCATGAATCAGAACACGGTCTCCGGCACGAATTTTTGCCTGATGATGCAGCGCGTAATATGCAGTCAGAAATACCAGAGGAATCGTCGCCGACTGCTCGGAACTCATATTACGGGGCTTCAACGCGGCAACATCGGCTTTGGCAGTGACAAAACTTGCGAGTGTTCCGGTCAGGGGCGCGGCAATCACCTCATCGCCGACTTTGAATTGCGATACATTTTTTCCGACCGATGCGACTCGTCCCGCGCATTCAAATCCGAATCGCTGATGATCGGGATGATCTGTACCCATCATTCCCAGAGCAGTCAGCACATCTCTGAAATTCAGCCCTGCCGCCATGACTTCGATTTCGATTTCATCCGGCGCGGGTTTCTGACGGGTCATGGT
>CAZMDM010000607.1:0-5501 GCA_964564775.1 uncultured Desulfonema sp.
AAAGAGGAGGAAATATGAAAAACAAACTGCCTTTTCTGCGCGGAAAGCGAATCCGCTGCTTTGAGGCACTTCAGCAGTGTCTGGTTCCCATGAGCCGGGAATTTTCCATGATACAGAAAGAAGAATCCTGCCGACTGGTCAATGATCTGCTGAAAACCCAGCCGGAGAAAAACCGTATCCGGCTTGCCCTGTTTCTGTATCTCATTGATATGGTTGCAATCATAACAGGACTGCGCCCTTTTCGGCTTCTGTCTTCCTGCGATCAGAAAAAGGTGCTGAACTTTTTTTTCAACTGCCCTGTTCCGCTTCTTCGCAAAGGCTTCTGGGGACTCAATACTCTGGCAAAACTCGGTGTATATGGACAAACCTCTGTTTATTCCCGTATCCGCTACTATACGAAAGAGGTTGAAAATGGATGAAAACATTCTGAACTACGATATTCTGATTATCGGTTCCGGAGCCGGGGGCGGAACAGTGGCAAAAGAATTGTCTCCTCTCTGCCGAAAAGGGGCTTCGATTGCTCTTCTGGAATGGGGCGGGCGCATCAATCCTGCGGACAATACCCGGCAGGAAATGGACATGGTCGGGAAATACTATTTTGACAACGGCGGATTTCAGACAAGCTCTCAGGATATGACTCTGGCTTATGCCAAGGGGGTGGGCGGTTCCACCAATGTCTATACGGGGGTTACTTTTAAGATTCCCGATTCGGTTCTGGAAAAATGGAATATTCCCGGCATCGGAAGCAAAGATATGGCTCCCCGCATGGAAAAATATATCCGGGAAAACAATGTGTCTTATCTGCCTTTGGAAAAAATCAACCGGAATAACCGCGTTTTTGCCGAAGCCTGTGAGAAACTCGGCTGGTCTCATGGGCAGTTCCCTCTGAACATCCGGGACTGTAAAGGCTTGAACACCTGCAATCTGGGATGCCCGGAACAGGCAAAACAGGGAACCGCAGTGGTGCAGATTCCTCAGGCAGAAAAAAACGGAGTGGAGGTTATTCCTTTCTGCCGTGCGGAACGTATCGAAGGACAGGATGTGATTGCAAGGGTCATGCCGCCGGAACACGGGTTTGAGCCTTCTTTTCTGAAACCCGGCATCTATCGTTTCCGGTGCAAAAAAATCGTGATTTGCGCGGGAACCATGAACAGCGCGCCGCTTCTCATGCGCTCCTTTGGCAAAAACTTTTCCGATGCCATCGGTCGCTATTTCACCTGCCATCCGGCACTGACCCTTGTGGCAGAACACCACGATCCGATCAACGGAAGCATCGGACATCCGAAAAGCTATTATTGCGACGAGTTTGTGAAACAGGAGAAGTTTCTTCTGGAAACCTGCATGTATTTTCCCTTTACTGCTGCAAAAAATCTCTGCGGTTTCGGAGAAGAACCCGATGCGCTTATGTCGAAATTTTCCCATCTTCAGATGCTCCTGATTCTGGTGCTGGACAAAGCCCGGTACGACAACCGGATCACGATTGACCGAAACGGAAATCCCATAGTTCATTACTGTATAGATTCGGATATCCGCAATTCTTTTGTCAGCGCCATGCAGGCAGGAGCAAAGATATTTTTCGCTTCGGGTGCATACCGAGCGCATATTCCCGCATCAGAGGATTTTTTCATCTATGCAGACCAAGCCGACCGCTTGGAGAAACTCATTTCATCCCGCTGGTTCAAATCCGGGCGGATTTCTCTGTCTGCCGCGCATATGATGGGCGGATGCCGCATGGGAACAGACCCGAAAACTTCTGTGTGCAATTCATGGGGAAAAGTGCATGGTTCCGAGCATCTCTATGTGGCAGATGCAAGTCTGTTCCCGGATTCTGCGGAAGTCAACCCCTATCTGACCATCATGGCTTTGGCGGATCGCGTGGCAGAAGGCATTCGGAGAGATTTGGGATTCGAATAGGATAAAATCACATGGCAAAACAGACATATCAAAGCGATGTTATCATTGCGGGCGGCGGACTTGCCGGTATTGCCACAGCTATCGAACTGCTGGATCAGAACCGCAAGGTGATTCTGCTGGAACGGGATTCACAGGAGCATTTCGGAGGGCTGGCGAAAAAATCCTTCGGCGGCATCATGTTTGTGGATACGCCCTTGCAGAGAAAGCTCGGCATCCGGGACAATCCCGAACTGGCTCTGTCGGACTGGCATCACTACGCGGATTTCGGGGAAAATGACATCCTGCCCAGACAATGGGCGAAAAAATATGTGGAACGATCCGTTGATATCATTTTCGACTGGCTCACCCAGCGCTCGATACGCTTTCTTCCCTTGGTCAACTGGCCCGAACGAGGCCTTTTTCATCCCGGCAATTCGGTTCCCCGATGGCATATTGCATGGGGTACCGGATATGCCATTATAGAAGCTCTGCTGCATCATCTGGAGGTTCATCCCCGGCGGAAAAACCTGATGCTGTGTTTTGATCATCGGGTGAATCAGATCATCCGCACCAACGGAGCGATATCCGGCTGTGCAGGCATTCATGAGAAGAACGGTGAGGAATTCGAGGCAGCAGCCGATGCGCTGGTCATTGCTTCCGGCGGTATCTGCGGCGGAGATCTGAGCAAAGTCAGAGCAAACTGGTATAAAGACTGGGGAAATCCGCCCAAAAAACTGCTCAATGGTTCCCACCGATTTGCGGACGGACTTCTGCACGATGCTGTGGAAAAACAGGGCGGCGCGCTGACGCATCTGGATAAGCAATGGCATTATCCCGCGGGGATTCATCATCCCCATGCTCAGATGCCCGACGAGGGGCTGAGTCTGGTTCCTCCCAGATCGGCACTGTGGATGGATGCCTGCGGCAGACGGTTTGCGCCTATGCCTCTCATGGGCTATACCGATACCCGCTATAATGTGGAAAGAATCACCACATCCCCGGCGCAGTATTCATGGCAGGTCTTGAACTGGAAAATTGCTATCAAAGAACTGGCGGTTTCCGGGTGCGACTATATGACCGCATTCCGGTATAAAAAGAAATTTCAACTGCTTAAAAATGTACTTTTCGGGGATAAAGAACTGGTGCGGAGGCTGCTGAAGGAATCTCAGGATATGGTTACGGCAGATTCCCTTTCCGAACTTGCGGAAAAAATGGACAGCCTCAGTCTGGACGGGTTCCGCATTGACAAAGCGGGAATGCTGGCGGATATCCGGGCTTATGATGATCAGATCGGGCGGGGATGCTGTTATTTCAACGATGAGCAGTTGCGCCGGATTGCCAATTGCCGCAGCTATCGCGGAGACCGTATCCGTACCTGCTGTTTTCAGAAAATCGCTGATCCCAAAGCCCGCCCCCTGATTGCCATACGGGAATTCATCCTGAGTCGCAAAAGTCTGGGCGGTATTCAGACCGATTTGGAAAGCCGTGTCGTGGATGCGGATATGAATCCGATTCCGGGGCTTTATGCCGTGGGAGAAGCAGCAGGATTCGGCGGCGGCGGCATTCACGGGAAAGGCTCTTTGGAGGGAACTTTTCTGGGCAGTTGTGTGCTGACAGGCAGGATTGCGGGAAGGAGCATTGCCGGGAAAACGCTTTGATTTTCCTTTTATGGCATCATTATCAACACCTGAGGTAACTTACTCAGACGTAGATAAAATTTACTCGACAATTCAGGAGTAACCCTATCTCACTTGCTGTGATGTGTTCCGTGGAGGTTACCGGGGGAGGGGTCGGTGAGATATTTCCACCTATGCCCAAACGCGTAACTCATAAAATCTTCATCGCTATTATTTTTCTCTCCAAGCTTTGATCCCGATCATCAGTACGGATATCGCCGAAGGCGTCATACCGTCAATCCGAGACGCCTGCCCTAGAGATAGCGGACGCACTGCGGAAAGTTTTTCTTTCAGTTCATTCGACAATCCGCTGATGCAGGTATAATCGAAATTTTCAGGGATTTTAATGCTTTCCAGATGTCTGAATTTTTCGATTTCCCGAAGCTGACGCTGAATATAGCCTTCGTATTTCAGTTCGATTTCCACCTGCTGCGACACTCTGTCGCTAATCGGATCAGAATTTGGCGCAAAGGTATTCACCACCTCATAATCCAATTCGGCTCGTTTGAGCAACTGATCCAGAAAAATGCCATCATCAATGGATTTCGTGCCTTTGCTTTCGAGATATTCATTAACTGTCCGAGTCGGCTTGATCACAACCTTTCTGATTCGTCCGATTTCAGCCTCGATCTGCTGTTTTCGTTCTTTGAGGTCTTTGAGCGTATCCGCATCAATCAGCCCCAGATCATGCCCGATTTCCATGAGCCGGAAATCCGCGTTGTCTTCTCGGAGCATCAGGCGATATTCTGCTCGCGAGGTGAACATGCGATACGGCTCGCGGGTGCCGCGTGTTACCAGATCGTCAATCATCACTGCCATGTATGCCTGAGACCGATCCAAAAGAAATGGCGGTCGCTTCTGGACTTTGCACGCGGCATTGATGCCTGCCCACATTCCCTGCGCGCCGGCTTCTTCATAGCCCGATGTGCCGTTGATCTGACCTGCCATAAAAAGCCCTGCAATCAGCTTGCTCTCCAGCGTGGGTTTCAACTGAACCGGATTGAGATAATCGTATTCGATGGCATACGCGGGGCGCATGATTTCCGCGTGTTCCAGTCCTTCCACAGAGCGCACGATCTGAATCTGAATCTCCACCGGAAGGCTGTTGCCCAGACCGCTCGCATAGATTTCATCTGTGCCTAAGCCTTCAGGTTCTAAGATAACGTGATGGCTTTCGCGTTCGGCAAATTTGACCACCTTGTCTTCGAATGAGGGGCAATATCTTGCAGATACGCCTTTGATAATGCCGCCGTATAATGCGGAATATTTCAGATTATCCCGAACAATCTGATGGGTTTTTGCATTGGTATGTCCCATGTAACACGGGACTTGGGAAAGTTTCACTTCTTTGGTGAAAAACGAAAAGGGTCTGGGATGCTCATCGCCTTCCTGCTTGGAAAACTTGCTGAAATCAATGCTGGTTCTTTTCAGGCGCGGCGGGGTTCCGGTTTTCATGCGCCCCAGCACAAATCCGAGTTCCTTCAGATGCTCCGGCAGGCTGTATGCGGCAAATTCTCCGGCTCTTCCGGCTCTGATCGCCTTGAATCCGATATGCACTAGTCCGCTTAAAAACGTGCCGGTCGCCAGCACAACGGCTTTTCCCGGATAGGCAAATCCGGTGTGATCTTCCACGCCGACCACCCGTCCGTCTTCGATCAGCAGTCGTTCCACAATGCCCTGTTTCAGATCGGGATTCGGCTGCCGCTCCACAATGCCTTTCATCACCCGATGATACAGATTCTTGTCATTCTGTGTTCTGGAAGAATGAACCGCGGGACCCTTTTTGGTATTCAGAGTTTTGTACTGAATCGCAGTCTGATCGGTTACTTTTGCCATTTCACCGCCCAGAGCATCGATTTCTTTGACCAACTGCCCTTTTGCCATACCTCCGACCGATGGACTGCATGGCATAGCAGCCACTTTGTCCAGATC
>CAZMDM010000608.1:0-13238 GCA_964564775.1 uncultured Desulfonema sp.
CTGGAATCAACGAACATCCAGAAGAAAGCCAAATGCGTGCAGGATTTATTGCCGAATCTTTGGGAAAACATACCCCGTGGCATGTCCGACGCTTTCATCCGATGTATAAGCTGACAGATCGCTCTTCGACTCCGGTGGATACGCTGATTACTGCCCGGGACATCGGCATCGAAGCAGGCTTGAAATATGTGTATATCGGCAATGTTCCCGGAGAAGAAGGAGAAAATACCTTCTGCCCGGAATGCGATAAACTACTGATCGAACGATGGGGTTTCCGCATTATGCAATATCACATCAAAGATGGTAAGTGTCCTGATTGTGAGGCAAAAATCGAAGGCGTGGGATGGTAAGCCGGAGGCTTATAGCCCTCCATATCCAATGAAACATAAGAAAAGCCGATGATTTTGAACTGCCCGACAATGTGATTCCGATGCGTCAGCACCGCATCGAAATCTTCGGGCATCACTTCGATTCGGGCAAGCGATTCATGATGTCTGACTCGTGAGCCGCGGATGCCGAGACTGTACAAAACTTCTTCCGCATTTTCGATCATGTTCAGACGATGCAGAGAAATCGGAACATCATAAGGAATCCGGGTTGCCAGACATGCCATAGCCGGTTTATTGTGAGTATCCAAGCCCATTTCTCGGGACAATGCCCGAATATCGGATTTACTCAGTCCGGCTTCAATCATCGGCGCAAATATTCCCATTTCTTCAGCAGCCTTGAATCCCGGACGAAACTCATTGAGGTCATCCATATTCGCTCCGTGAGCAATATGGTAAATTCCTGACTGCGTTGCAATTTCGGCGATTCGTTCAAACAGATGTTTTTTGCAGATATAACAGCGCTGTTTTGAATTTGCCGTAAATTCGGGAATATTCATTTCATCAGACCGGAACCGTACCAATCTGACGCCGAGTTTTTCAGCAAACGCAATGGCTGATCTGATCTCCCGCTTGGGATGAATGGGGGATTCTGCTGTAACGGCGAGAATATTTTCGCCCAGCACCTTGTATGCCGATGCCAGAAGGAAGCTGCTGTCAACTCCGCCTGAAAATGCAACTGCCAGAGCCGGAAATTGTCCGAGAAGCGACATCAGGCGTTCTTTTTTTTCAGCAAGTATGGTCATAATTTTGCGGTTTTTCTGATCTGTTCGCAGATTTTGGGATTGGTGCATACTTCATAATAGTTTCTATGTGTTATTTTAAGTATTTCAAAAGTATCTGGATTGATATGAGGAACAGAAGCTTCCCGGATGACCAGATACTGATACTCGCCGTTGACAGTGGGAAATTTTCCCGCGTAAAAATTCATTTTGGATGCTCCGAAATCTGAAATATTTGCGGAAATACATTTTAAGTCAATTTCATTTCGAAGCTTTTTAAATCCAGGAGAATTGAGTTCGATGCCGTTGACATTGTATCTCATAAACAGATCATCCGCGGTTTGGGACATTTCATCGTCGGATACGGTCTGAAACACATAGAGATTGAAATGTCCTTTGCTCAGTTCCCTGCGTTTGCGTGCGGCTTTGGAACAGCCGGATAAGCGGTCTGCCAGATTGATCGCAGATGAAATCATAATTCTGTTGGTGCCGTCAAATAAAAATAACGGCGCGCCATCTTTAAACCTGATGCCGATGCCCAGTTCGATCACGGGAAGCTGATATTCCTGATTCCGGGTATTGTATCTTTGAATAATCGAAATCATATTCATCGCAAGTCCACAGGCTCTGGCAACGCTGTACCATCCTTCGGGCGTTTCTTCCCGCTCGAACACGGACAAAATAATCGCATCTCCCTCCACAAACACTTTGGACGCGTCGTAGTCGGACAGGACTTCGGTAATCGGATCAAAGAGATTGAGGCTGAAATACGACGCGGGATTCAGTCCCCGCTCGGTCATCCGGTGGGTAATATCGGTCGAGCCTCTGACATCTGCTTTGACAATAACATGGCGAATGATCGGCTTTTCTTCGGACTCCGACTCATGGGTGAGCAGAAATTCATACAAGGTATTGTTGGCTTTGGAAAGTCGGATGATTTTTTCTTCTGTGGCAAGATGAATGGTCTTCATCGCGTCTTTCAGCATCATAGCCGATTGAAAGTCCCGGTGATATCGGAAAAATGCTTTTAAAAACCGCATCAGAAACGCTTTTTTGGCGGCTCTGCCTGTTTTTTTTACCCGCTTTGCTGCCATATCCAGAGCTTCGGACGAAAAAGTTTTGGAATAAAAGCGTTTGGATCGCTCCAATCGCTGACGGATGGCTTTTCTTGCCGATGAAAAAAGCAGATATTGCAGCACGACCTGCGGCACCAGCGGAGGACAATATTCCCGATACACAGAGCCCATCTCATATAACGCGACAATTTTTTGTATCAATTCCGCCTTGTCGAATTGTTTATAAAAAAAATCAAGGCGTCTTTTTTGCAATTCCGCTTCTTCCTTCAATCGTCGAATTTCGGAGTTGTCAGCTTTTTTCTTTTTCAGCACCTGAGCCTGATGCCGGGTTTGAAAATGATTGAACAGGATATCCACATTTTCTTCATCTCCGATCCATGCCAGAGCGATTTTGCCGAAGTTTTCGTAGTATGTTCCGTCTTCGGCATGGATTTCTGAAAATGTTCTCAGGATAAGTTCTTTCAATGCTTCATATTTATCCGAATCTTCTTCGCGAAGCCCCATGATAATATCGTATTCTTCGATCATAAATCCGTGATCGGACGGGTTTTGGGCGTACAGCATGGGATTTTGGAAAATATGATCGGGAAAAATCGCCTCATCTCCGAACACGACTCTCCGCATTTCGTTCAGACCGTGCTGCTGAACTTCTGATAAATATTGAAAAATTTCACGGCTGATCTCGCATAGATAAGTATTTTGCTGCTGGGTCAGATTCGTCAGTTTGTTTTTCAGAGAAATGGCTTTTTCCCGCTTGGATGCGATTTCGTATTCCCGAACCATATTGCTGCCCATTTCCAGCAGATTGTCGTAGCTGCCTCTGATTTCTTTCAACAGCAGCTTGACAACGGCAATCTGAGCCAGCGTATTGACAGAAGTCTGGTTCATCAGCTTTGCCTTGTGAATCGCATTTTTCAGAACTTCACTGCACAGCCGTTTGAACTGCTCCTTTTCATCGGCTAGTCCGACTGTTTTATCCGGGTTCAGAATCTCTTCTGCTCTGGTATGTCTGACCATCACCAGCAGGACAAGATCATGGACGCTTTTGCACAGACTGTCGCTCAGATGCACATCGTGGCGGATATTGTCAACACCGGTTTTAAGCCCGTCCAGCGAAACAGAGAATATAGATGCTTTCAGTGAAAGTCCCCGTAGAGTCGGCGGCTTAAAAATTTTTTTCAAAAAGTTCAGCATAATGACAGATATATCTTACCCAAGCCTTGCTTCCGAGTCGGCAAAAAAATCTTTACAAAAAAAGCATGATCTTATATACCGAATCTCAGTACTTGATAAAAAACAGGCATCATTATATGCCAAAGGTGTTTCAAATTCAAAGAGGTTTTTATGGTCAAAAAAGGTTCTGGCAGTTCGAAAAAGAAGAATATCAGCAAAAAAAAGGGGGAAGATGCCGAAAAAATCGCTTCTTCTCCCGATATTTCGGAAAAGCCGCCTGAAAAACCTCAGAAAAAGCCCAAGCTGGCAGAGCTTTTGCTGAGGAAATTCGACGCGCCGCGGCCGGAGAAGCTGTTTTCCGTAACCTGTGATGAGGCGTATTACAAAGGCATTACGTCGCCGCCATTTGTCAGCAGCACGGATAAAGCCGAAATCGGACGGATTCACAATCTGCTGTTTCTGAAATTTGACATCAGCACGTTTCCGATGAAAGAGCCGAAAAAGCCGATGACAATTCAGGAACTTCTCGCGCTGAAATTCGATGAGTGGCACCCGGAAACGCTTTTTTCCGTTCCCTGCGAGAGGAAAGATGTGGTTCCGCCGCCATTTGTCAGCAGCACGGATGATACGGAAATCAGACGTATCCGGCAGTTGCTTTCATTGAAATTCGACATCAGCGAGTTTCCGATGGTTATGCCTCTGCCTCCCCAGCCCGTGATTCCCAAAGCCGAGCCTGAACCGGGTTACAGACCACCTGTGGAAAAGCACGAAATCGGTCAGGCAAGTGTGGAATATACTCCGCCTCCGACAAGCAAACAAGATAAGAAAGGATCGGATCCGATGGAAAAAACAATGAAGTATTTTATTGCTTCGCTGGTCGCAGTGTTTGTACTGATTATCGGTGCAAGTATGTCCAATGTATCAGACTACTATCTTGTACCCAAGGGACAATCTCTTGAAGTCTGGAAAGGCATTTTCGCACCGCTGGGCAAAAAACTCGTGGTGAAGATGACCGGGGTTCAGCGTCCTGCCGAAATCAAAGAGACTTATACGCAGGATGAAATCTATCCGATGATTTTCAACTATTTCATCAACAAAGCCGATGCTCTGCTCGAACGCGAAGGAATGCCGGATTTCGCAGAAGTGAAGAATACTCTGAATACGGCAATGAAATACGCGGTGAATAATGAGAACCGGATGCTTGCTCAGAGCCGCCTGACCAGTATCGACCTGATCGTGCTGCTCTACAAAGCCGATATCGCCACTAGCAAAGGAACGGTCGGTGATCTGAAAGCCGCTATGGGCTATTTGGAAAAAGCCATGAAGCTCAGACTGGATGCTCATCAGGCGGATTTGGTAAAACAGCGTATCGCAGTGACACAGGCGATATTGGATAATGCTCAGTCTGCACCTGCCGTGCCTGCTCCCAAAGCCGAACCCGTAACGGAAAAAGCGTCTCAGCCCAAAGAAGCAGCGCCAAAAGACGATTTGCAGTCTGTTATCAAAAAATCGCTTGAAAATTAGCAAATCCCATCAGGGGTGATTTTCGGATCGCCCCTGAATTTTCAGTTTCTCATACGTTTCACGCTGCCGATAGCCATCAGATACAGCATGGCGGAAGTGTCATTCAGCTCCGCAATTTCCGAAGCTTCATTATCATAAAACGCGCCGATGCCGCAGGAACCGACGCCGACAGCCGTTGCACCCAGATACAGCCGTTGTGCCAATCGTCCCGCACTTATCATGGCATAGCGATATCCTCTTGCTCCCCACAGCATATCCAGACGATTCAGATTCGTTGTGAAACATACATTCAGCGAGGTATTTGCCAGCCATTTCTGATCCAGACAGATATGCGCCATCAGCTCTGTCAGAGAACCTTCCCGAACCAGCGCAACTGAACCTGCTGCCTGATTCAGCAGATAATATCCCGATGTCAGACCTTCGATCCGATCCGTAATCAATGTCATACACAACGTTTGGCGTTGAAGTTCATTACTATCGCAACAGATCAGATTCAGAAGAAAATCAAGATGATCTTTGGGCATTTCGCTTCTGACATAATTTCGCAGAGAACGGCGGCGGGCAACAGCTTCTGAATAATTCATAATTTCAGGGCTATGAGCAGGTTTGGGAATGGTTATCCATGAAGATGGCGATATACCGATGTGGTTCAGCATCTCATCGGGTTTTTCGGAAGCCATCATCACTGATCCCGAATCATGAATCTGCTCTGTCATCGGATAAGATACTTCGCCTGCGGAAACCCGGCTTGCTCGGACGAATTGCTCCGGTAATTGATCAATTCCACGAATACTTATCCTCTGATTTCCCGGAATCCGAATCATTGCCAGACAGACTTCCCGATGTTCATCGAGTCCGAGAAACGCATTGATTTCCGAGTCTGCAAAATCATAGCTGACTTCAAACGGAATCGAGCAGGCTTTCAGCGTCAATCCCAGACTCTCGGTCAGATGCCCCACATCCAGCAGATGATAGCGATACGCACGTTCCCGATATTTCCACGAAGATCGGAAAAAAATTGCAGTGATAAATAAGGTGATGGCAGAACCTTCGGAATCCGTGAAAAAATTGCCTTTGCGAAGTCTTCTTAGTTCATGATTTCGGATATCATAATGATATAGCCCGTCTTCCACCTCCCTGACCGAACAGACTGCTGCATAAATTTCATACGGATACAGCGCACCGGCAGATGGCACGCTGCGATAGAAAAAATCCTGTCCCTGATATCGGGTTTTTCCGGTAATCCGATACGAGTTCAGAAAAATTCGGCTCAATGTGTCTGCGGAAAGAGAAATGTTTTCGGACATTATTCTATCCTGCGCGCATATCTGCGACAGCATCATATCGATTGCCTGTGTTTCATGAGGCAGGGAGATTGTCTCCGCGTTCGGGTAATCTTTATACACCGAAGGCTGGTTTGCCCAATCCATCGCATGAGCGTCTATATGAAAGCGACTATATGAGGTTTGTCTGTGATAATCTTGGGCAGACAGAGTCATCGGCTATCTCCTCTTTCCGTCATATTGCAGGCAAGCGCAAATTCTCTGCCTGTCTGATAGGCTTCTTCAAGATATTCTGAATGTTTCAATACATCGCCTTCGAAATCCATATTGCGATAGAGCAAAGATTTCCACATCTCCGTATCGATCACATCGAAAAAATATCTCATACTCAGCAGCACACCGTCAAACAGCTTTCTGCCTTTGGTTGCGCCGACCGAAATAAACAAGCCTTTCCGTTTGAATACCCGATCTTTCGGAGAAACTTTGTCTATCCAGTATTTCTTCACCCACAAAGACTGACAGCGATCCATCAGTATCTTGACATGTGAGCTGACCGCATAGAAAAAAATGGGAGACGCGAGCATCAGCCCGTCAGAAGCAAGAATCTGATCCCGAATAGTCTGAAAATCATCTTTGATCGCGCATTCGCCTTGTTTCATACATCCGTATATTTCAAGGCACGGGGATAATTTCAAATCTCTCAGCACAAATTCCCGGACGTCGGCTCCCACATCTTTTGCGCCTTCCACAGCCCGCTTCAGCAAAGTCGCAGTATTGCCTTTGCGGCGTGGACTTCCGTATATCGCAGTAATCATAGGCATTTTTTGAGTCCTTATAGTAGATAAATTCATAAGTTATTAACATTATTATTGTTTTCTAAACAAAATTCTTTCTTATGTCAAGCAAAAAGACTCTCCCGGATTAAAAAACTCTTGACATATTTCAGCAGGTTCATCTAAGTTAAGGATGGAACATTTATCAGGCTATAAGCTGTGGTGATTTTCACAGCTAATTTTTAAGTAGGAGGAGAAGTTGAGATGAAAAAAATGATGATTTCGGCATTGGCAGTGCTGCTGATCGTGGCAGTTGCAATGCCCGCGTCCGCATTGGAGAACAAATTCGGCGGTTATTGGCGAACCAGAGCATGGACCCAGCAGAATTTTACCGGTGAAGATAAGACCAAGGCGGAAAATCTGACGAATGTGGACACCAGAACTCGTCTTTTCTACACGGCAATCATCAACGAGAATCTGAAGTTTGAAAACAAATTCGAATTCAATTCAGTGTGGGGTGATACGAATGGCGGAGATATCGGTGCCGATGGTGAAAAGAACTGGAGAATCAAGCATTCTTATGCAGACTTCACACTGGCGCCTGTGAATTTCAAAGTCGGGATACAGGCTGTTACAATCGGACGCGGATTGTTATTCGACGATGATTTTTCCGGTGCGATCATCACCTATAAAGCCGAAGGATTTGAGCTTCCGTTTATGTGGATGAAAGCTTATGAAGGCGGCAAAGGGAAAGATGCCAACGATGGCGATTTCGATTTTTACGGACTTATGCCTTCATTCACCATCAGTGAAACGTTCACGATTACGCCTTACATCATCTGGGGAACTTCGGAAAATGCCGGCAAGTGGAAACCTATCTTGCACACCACCGCGTCTCCTGACAGTTTTGAAGGATTTGAAAAAGTCAACATCTATTATCTCGGTGTTGACATGGATGCCAAGTTCGATATGGGCAAGGCATGGTTCACCGCGATTTATCAGGGCGGCAAAGGAGACCTGCTCAAAGCCAATCCTTATAGCTCTATCGATTTTTCCGCATGGCTGGCTGCGGTCGGCGTCAGTGTGAACCTGTCGGATCAGGCGGATATTCATGGACAGTTCTTCTATGCGAGCGGAGATAAAGACAACGATGACCAACTCGAAGCTTTCTTTTTTCCCTCTCAGGATTACGGAACCGGGCAGTCTTATTATTGGGCAGAAATCATGGGTTTAGGCATATTTGACGACTATGCCACAAGCAATACACCCGGAGACAAAATTTCCAATATCATGGCTGCCAATATCGGAACGACTTTCTCCCCTGCCAAAGATTTTTCCATCACATTGGATATCTGGTATGCCAAGCTGGTAGAAGAAGATGCCAACAAAGAGGATTATCTGGGAACCGAAGTTGATCTGGTACTGAGCTACGAACTGGTTCAGGGGCTTAAATTGGATTTGGTCGGCGCGTATCTGTTCAGAGGAGATGCGACTTATAAAGGCGCGGATGATGCCAATCCGTATGAACTGGGCGCTCAGTTGTCTCTCAGTTTCTGAATACTGTTTCAGACTAGCCCTCTGTGATTGCTCTTCGATGTGTATATGTATGGGGATAAGCGCAATGCCTATCCCTGTGCATAATCATTTATTTTTACAAGATATCGGCAAAAATCTTATCTCCGACACGCATCAGGGCATCCATCATATTGTGTATATTTCTCAGTGAAACCACAAATTCTTTCCGTGTTTTTTTGTTATATCTTAAAATATTTAAGATAACGGAAAGTTTTTTTATATCCCTGAAAACCCATTGATTTACAAGATTCAGGACAAAGAGATCGAAAAAAGTCTTGACATATTTTAACAGGTTAATCTAAAAGTGCGTATAGAGTTTTCGGATTCGATCTTCAAAAAAGGGGGTGAGAAGGCAGGAAATTCGGTGTGAAAATGATTTGACGCTAAAAAATTATTAGGTTATAGCTTATGAATTGCATTTTGCAACTATCTATTTTGAGGAGGAAGACCCGAGATGAAAAAAATTATGTTTTTGGCACTGGCAGCAGTGATGACAGCCGCGTTTGCAATGCCGGCGTCCGCTTTGGAGAACAAGTTCGGCGGTTATTGGCGGACAAGAGCATACACGATGCAGAACTTCACCGGCGAAGATCAGAGTGAAAAATTGGATTACACTCTGGTTGATACCCGAACCCGTCTGTTTTACACGGCAGTTATTAATGAAAATCTGAAATTCATTAATAAATTCGAATTCAACTCCGTATGGGGCGATACGAATGGCGGAGATATCGGTGCTGACGGAGAAGGAAACTGGAGAATCAAAAATTCTTATGTGGATTTCACTTTGGCACCGGTGAATTTCCAAATCGGTATTCAGGGTGGGAAATGGGCACGCGGTTTCCTATTTGATGATGATTTCTCCGGTGCTGTCATTACTTACAAGGGCGAAGGCTTTTCGGTTCCCTTTGTCTGGATCAAAGCATTTGAAGGCGGCAAAGGCAAAGACGCCAATGATTCCGACTTTGATTACTATGGCTTGGCTCCGTCAATCACTATCAGTGAAATGTTCACCATCACCCCTTATGTATTTTGGGCAACGTCGGATAATGCTGGTACATGGAAACCCGTGCTGCATTCTCCTCTGAACACGACTTCCACTGTGGGACCTTCTGCTTCTTTGGCAGGTATGAAGGATGTGGATGTATACTATATCGGTTTGGATATGGACGTCAAATTTGACGGCGGCAAAGCATGGTTCACCGGTATTTATCAGGGTGGTAGCGCGGATTATGCGGATACAAAACTCGGTTCGCTTGATTTCAAGGCATGGCTGGCAGCCATCGGAGCTACGGTAAATCTTTCGAAAGAGGCAGATATTCACGGTCAGTTCTTTTATGCCACCGGCGAAGATGACTCAGCCGATAAAGATTTCAAAGCATTCTTCGTTCCGTCCCAGAATGACAACACCGGGCAGTCTTATTACTGGGCTGAAATCATGGGGTATGGTATTTTTGATAATTACGGCTCTGCCAATGCACCTCAGGATAAAATCACCAACATCATGGCAGGCAATCTCGGCACAACCGTCAAACTCATGCCAGAATTTTCTGTAACTCTGGATGTCTGGTATGCCAAACTGGCAGAAGAAGACAAAAATAAAGAAGATTATCTGGGAACAGAAATTGATCTGATTATGACCTATGAGCTTATGAAAGGTCTGAAACTGGATGTTGTGGCTGCGTACCTGCTCAGAGGTGATGCCACTTATAAAGGCGACAATGACGCAAATCCGTATGAATTGGGTACCCGCCTGTCCCTCAGTTTCTAGTCAGAAAACAAGTCTTGCTGCATAAGTTAAATGCCGGAGGAATACTGAACGTCTTCCGGCTTTTTTATTTTTGTCTGAATCTGCATTCCAGCATTCCCATTCATACCTCAATAAATATTCTTTTTAAAATAAATTATATTCATTTTTTTTAAAATAATTCATATTTCAGTCCGAATATGGACCAGAGCGTGAAATATGTTGATAATCATCGGATTTTTGGTTATAAACATAGCGAACATCGGAGAATCACAGCATTCTCTCGTAACACATAACACCATAACACATAACACATCAGATGCGTAAAGAACTGACTTGTATTCTATTGTTTTTCGGTTTTATATTCACGTTTTTAAGCCTGACCTCCTACACACCGGCAGATCCATCACTGAACAGCGCGGGTGCGTCTTTGAAGGGCATACACAATATTTTCGGAGTGATCGGCGCATATATTTCCGGTATGTTTATCGGACTATTCGGTATCGGCGCGTTCTGGATACCGCTGTTGTTTCTGATGTCCTGCATCCGAGTGTATAAGGCAGAGCCTTCTGCTCAGAATATGTATGTCGAAGCAGGCGGAGTCCTACTGCTGCTGATTTCGACCGGCAGTCTGTTTGCACTGGGAAAAAACAGTTACCGAGTGTTCGGCACAAGTTTTTCTTCGGGCGGCATTATCGGCATTGCGCTGAAATCTTTTCTGGTACAGTATTCGAATCCTGCGGGCAGTGCCATTATTCTGATTGTCCTGTTTGTGATTGCCCTGATGCTTGCTGCCAATATTTCCGTCATGCAGTTTATGATAAAACTTTGGAATTTTTATCTGAATGATGCCAAAGAATCTTTTGAAACATCAGATGCCGAGCTTCCTCAGCCCTATCGGGAACAATCTCCGTCTGAGCCGAGAATTGCGGAGCCGCCGAAGATCAAAGAAAAGAAGGCTCCCGAACCCAAAATGATCGTGTATATGCCGGATAAAAACGGATTTCAGATGCCGGGACCGGATTTTCTGGATGAGCCTGAGCCGTATCAGCATTCGGATCCCGCGTATCTGACAGATAAAGCCAAATTGTTGGAAAGCAAACTTCAGCATTTCGGAATCAAAGGCAAGGTGTCCGAAGTGATACCGGGTCCCGTGATCACCACTTTCGAGTATGAACCGGCTCCAGGGGTCAAAATCAACAAAATCGTAAGTCTGAGCGATGATCTGGCGCTGGCGCTCAGAGCCATGACCATCCGAATTGTTGCGCCGATTCCGGGAAAATCTGTGATCGGTATCGAAATTCCCAATGAAAAAATCGAGCTGGTCCGATTGAAAGAACTGGTGGCTTCCGAAGAATTTAAAAAATCCAAATCCAAGCTGACGATCTGTCTTGGCAAAGATATCGAAGGAAAGCCGGTAGTTGCAGAACTTGACAAAATGCCGCATCTGCTGATTGCCGGCGCAACCGGAACAGGTAAAAGTGTCGGCTTGAATGCCATGATATGCAGTCTGCTGTATAAATCATTTCCCGATGAAGTCAGATTCATCATGGTGGATCCCAAACGCATCGAGCTTTCCATGTATGACGATATTCCGCATCTGGCTGCGCCGGTGGTTACTGATGTTCACAAAGCCACCAATGCTCTGTTCTGGGCAGTCCGGGAAATGGAGCGCAGATATGAACTGCTGTCTGAGAAAAAAGTACGCAATATAGATCAGTATAATACTAAAATTATTAAAGAAAAAATTGGCAATCCTCTGCCGTATATCGTGATTATTATTGATGAACTGGCGGATCTGATGATGGTATCATCGAAGGATGTGGAAGTGTCGCTGACCCGTCTGGCGCAGATGGCGCGGACTGCTGGAATGCACCTGATCTTAGCCACACAGCGCCCTTCGGTGGATGTTCTGACCGGAACCATCAAAGCCAATTTTCCGACGCGTTTAAGCTTTAAAGTCTCTTCCAAAATTGATTCCAGAACCATCATTGACGGCAGCGGTGCGGAAACCCTTTTGGGAAACGGAGATATGCTGTTTCTGCCTCCGGGAAGTGCGGTGCTGAGACGCATTCAGGGTGCGTATATTTCCGAAGACGAGGTCAGCAAAATCACGGAATTTCTCAAATCCCAGAGAGCACCGGAATATGATCACAGCGTACTTGAACCGCCGTCATTATCCGGTGGTGATACTGCGCGTTCAGAACATGATGACCGCTATGAGGATGCGGTGGAATTGGTCAGCAGAATGCAGCAGGTTTCGGTATCATTGGTTCAGCGTCATCTCAAAGTGGGACATAAGCGGGCAGCCAAAATTATCGAACTGATGGAAAAGGAGGGAGTTATCGCGGGGAATGGCAGAAGCAAAGAAGTGCTTATACGGAATCAGAAAGGGGTATTCGAAGATTAACACAGAGGAGACTTAATGAAACAGATCAAACTGAGTAGCAAACTGGTCGGCGGATTCAGCCTTGTATCGCTGATTACGCTGTTTGTCGGATTGAACGGATGGAAAACCACCGACAAAGTCTGTGAACAATTGAATATCGTGGCAAATCAATCTATGCCGAGTGTTCAGCATCTTCTCATTTTTCAAAAAAGCGCGACTGCTGTTCGGGTAGCGATCCGAACTTTGCTGAATCCGAATCTTGGTACCGAAGATCGGAAACGGCAGTATGAAAATATTACGCGTGTCCGTGAGGAGTATATGAAGGCATGGAAAAATTATGAGTCGCTTCGTCATTCTCCTGAAGAGGAAAAATTATGGAAAGAGTTTATTCCCAAGTGGGAGGCATATTGCGAAGAAAATGATAAATTTCTGAAACTCACTGAAGAATTGGAAAAAACCGGTATTCTGAACCCGGAAAAATTATTATTTGAAATAGAACATATCAAGGGTATCCATTACAAACTCGTTGCAGATGTTTCCAAAGCAATTTTCACAAAAACCGTTTTTGACGGTGGAGATGATCCCGCACAATG
>CAZMDM010000609.1:0-4545 GCA_964564775.1 uncultured Desulfonema sp.
TCAATATCATTGAACGGCACATAGTCAAATCCTTGCAGAATCGGATCAAAGCCTTTTTTGATTTTATCCTGACCTGTCGCGGACAGCGTTGCCATCGTGTGCCCGTGACAAGGTTTTTCCAACGTGTGAATGTGGAAGCTCTGAGGCTGACCTTCTTCGCTTAAATACAGCCGGACGATCTTGATTGCCGCTTCATTGGCTTCCGCACCGGAATTGCAGAAAAATACGCGGTCTGCAAAACTGTGATCGGTCAGCCATTGAGCAAGCTCGGTCTGAGGAACCGTGTAATACAGATTCGATACATGAAACAAAATTTCTGCCTGCTGACTCAGAGCCTTGGCAATCCTCGGATGTGCATGACCCAGATTGCAGACCGCAATCCCGGACACGAAATCCGTGTAAGCTTTGCCCTGTTCATCCCAGACCGTGCAGCCTTTTCCTTTGGTCAAGACCAACGGAAACCGTTTGTAAGTGGCTGCAATGACCTTATCCGCTGTTTCGATTGTATTGCTTGTCATATTGTATGTCCTAACTGTCTGAACCATGATTCATATTGATTTTAAGAT
Organism: uncultured Desulfonema sp.; assembly: GCA_964564775.1. GTDB lineage: Bacteria > Desulfobacterota > Desulfobacteria > Desulfobacterales > DYRC01 > DYRC01. Next base: position 567 of record CAZMDM010000609.1, read on the forward strand.
TACCGGGATAGCGGATAAATCTTGTTAATCCTGAAAATCTTGGTTCAGACAATAAGCTGCCTGCATTTCATGGCGTGCATGAGATATCTGTTCAAACGCCCAACTCCTCCATCAGAGTTATAAGGGGCTTTTTACGGAGGCGAGGTAATTTTATCAGATATTCGATCCGTTTTGCAATCAATTCCTCACGATAAATCAAGTCGCTTCATCTCATTTCGCTCCCACAAGATGATTGAATTGCAGACGACGCGGCGAAGATATTTTCAGCATATTTTCAGGGCGATCATGGATCCCCTTATGCTTCTTAGTACGAGTCTGCTTTTTTGAAATGCTTATGTTTTTGATACTGACAAAACGATATATATAATCATCAAGAAAATCTTTCTTATCCCAAAAGGATTTACCTATTTCTTTGCAATAAGCAACAAAACATTGCGCTCCCTTTAATTGCTGGATAATTTCTTTCTCCGTTTCACCTTTGCTTGTTTTCATCTCTATACAGAGAATAATCTTTTTTTTGCTACTTGAATCAGTTACGATCACAAAATCTGCTCGCTTACATTCTTGTTTTGAATCATTGAAAATTGATTTTGGTGCTGTAAAAGCATCTGCCTTGATTACGATAGCATTATCCGGCATTCCGGAAATTGTTACCGAATATTCAGGATGAGCCGAACCCTCAGCCTCAGTGAGGATAACATGGTTTTTATCTTCAGCTCTTTCTTTGATGACTCTTATCTTAGCGGAATCTTTGATCATTTCATGAAGAATTTTAATATCAGACATATCATTCCTCACCCCAGACGATCTCTTCCTGAATACGATTCATGGTCTCAATGGTCGTATCAAAACTGCGGGCTTCGATGCCGAGTTCCGGATCAATATCAGCCGGTGTAAGCGTCTGACAGCGGATTTTGCGCTGACCGTTATCCAATTTTACCATAGCCTCTTCAGCGATATAAACCTTTATTTTATCAGAAGAAATGAGTTCTTCCGGCTTATAGCCTTCTCTTTCCGCAATTCGCTTCAGATATGGCTTATCGTGATTGAGCATAATCAGCGTATTCAACTCTTTGATAATATAATCGCTGTGCGTGGTTATAAAAACCTTGATGCCTATATTGACCAATCGGACAAGCAGTTTGGCAATCTTACGCTGATTTTCAGGATGAAGATTCAGCTCAGGCTCATCCACGATCAGCAAATCTCCGGGCTGTGCCATATTTCTGAGATAAAATCCGATTACAAGCAGAGAGCGCACCGCGCTTGAGCTTTCATCCATAAACAACTTGATTTTTTTATTTTTAGGCAGATAATAAAGCTCGTCATTGCGTGTAACAGTATATTCTCCGCCGAGAATATCGGCAAAATTATTTAAAATATCAGCGTGTTGTTTCACGATAAAGCTGTTTTGCTTGGAAATCCCCTCTATTTGTCGTGTAAAATCAACGTTCTGTTTTACAGGAAGCGCATAATCTCTATAAACCTTGAATAAAAGCTTCATCGGATCAATATTTTTAGCCGGATGACTCATTTCTTCCAACAGCCGGTTTCTGGCAAAATTCAGCTCTTTTCGGAAAATCGCGGCACCGGTTCTTTCTGTGCTGGCAATAAATGAATTCGGAATAAGATGACCGAAAATAATTTCTTTGAGGGCATTGCCGACTATTCGCATCACGGCATCTTTCGGTACTTTTGCTTTTTCTTTTTCAACCAGCAGGGTAATCACCAAATCCGTACTGCCTTCGCTTTTGAAAATAGAAAAAAGTTCCGCTTCGGCAGCTCTCATTTTTCGCTCAAATCCGCCTGCAATTTGAATATCCTCATTTCCCAAATGTATTTTGAATTCTGTTTCTTTGAATCGGTCTTCCGATGCGGCAAAAATCATGGGTAATTGTCTTTTATATGCCTTACAAGCAGCCGCAACAATCTGATCCGCACGTTTGACATATTCCGAAATGTCAATATGAACAACTCCTTGGGCAAGCAGAGTGTTGATTTCAGAATCAGAAACAGCGATAGAAAATGCTTCCTGCCAGAAAGATAAAAATCCGAAAAGAGCGTAAGTCGCATAAGTTTTGCCGGTATTATTTCCGCCGCAGATGATCGTCAGATCACCAAGAGAAAATTCTGCCTGCCTGAGCGCTCCGAGATTTTTAATTTGTATATTCATAGGTATTCCTCTATCTTGGGATATCGGGCGATAAATTATATTTCGATATCCTCGAAAATATTTTCAAAATCCGCTTCATCAAATTCTTCTTGGATATGCATATCATAGAATTTTACAAGTTCCTCACGATAAATCAAGCCGATTTTGTTTTCCAAGTAAAGCGGATGACCGATATACACCGATGTTCTGAATACATCTTCGATTTTGCGCTTTCGGGATTTGGGAGCAACGATATACATTTTCTTGGACATCTCATGTCTTGCCTCAATCAGATATCTGAATCGCTCAAAACCCGTCATAATATTTGTGGATTCTTCGACTTCGAAGGCATATCGCGGAATCCCCGACTTGTCAAACCAAATGCAATCAATCTGCTCAATCTTTTCAATCCGGCTTTCCTTCATAAACTTTGTCGGCATTTCGGATATTGAGATTTCGCCGAATTTGTAGCCCTGAAATTCATCCGTGCTTTGCTCCCGCTTGCCGATCCAACTGGCAAATCCCAGATATTTGCCGATCTGAACGAGTCTGAATATGATTTCCGAATGCGTGGATGTCCCCGGATGAATTTTAACCAATTTCTCCGTCAATATATTACCGAAATCCAGCGAAGTCTGCTTTTTCCGAATCACCCACTTGCCGGTTTTCGGGCTTTTTACCGCAATATCATTCAGAATATCATGCAAATCTTTATGAAGCGTATCGGTCGGAAATTTCTTTTCATCCGCATAAATTTCGAACATTTCCTTATGAATCTCATCTAAGGTCATGCCTTTTTTCTGATTCAGAAGGCTTTTCAAGTAAATTTCCAACTCGTTGCGATTCTTGAAATAATCCTGCTGAAACTGTCCGTATTTCTTTTCCTGATCTTTGACATAATACAAGCCGCTGGATTCATTCAAAACAAATTCATCCGATGTTTCCAAAAGCTGATCGAGCTTCAGATAGCCTTTTTTCTTGGCTTCGTGAATGGTATTGTTTCTGAGCAACTGATCCAGAACCCGCTGATAAATCACATCAATTGCCGCGCCGCGCCCTTCCAGACATGCCCGCTCGATTTCATTCAGAATAAACTGCTTCAGATCATCCGGTTTTTCCCGCGCGGATCGCTCGAATGTTTTCTGAAAATTGGCAATTCGCTGACTGCACAGCACATTTGCCGGGTTTTTCTTGTAATGAACCGATGAATTGTTGGTCGGCTGATAGACAGAACCTTTGAATTCCATACCGTTATCTTCATTCGCATCAATAATCAGATTCCAGAATTCCAGCTTTTTATGGGCAAATACCAGCGATAACCACCCGTTCTTTTTCAAAACCCGGCTCATCTGCTCAAAACTTGCGGAAAAGAGTTTTTCATAGTCCTGCTGGGTTTTGTCCAAATCACCGCCTTCGATGATTTCATTTTGTTTCATGGTATTGCTGACATCGAATCCCAGCCACGCATTCCACATCGTGGATAAATCCAGATACGCGATATTGCCGCCATACGGAGGATCGGTATAAATATAATCCACTGAGTTTTCAAGAATATACCTGGTCAGATCAAGAACCGACGCGTTGATGACTCTCAGATTTTGCCCGATATCCATATTCCGAGTCAGATCATTCCAAATCTTTTTTCCCTGCAATATCTTTTTGAAACGATATTCGAAATTTTTCCAAACATTCAATTCAACTGTATTTTGAGGTTTGTGATACTGAAATTCGACGAAAATGCTTGATCCTACGTCTTCGGGTCCCCGACTCTGATCATCCCAAAATGATAGGTTGACTTGGGAAATCGTGGCAGAAAAAAAAAAAGAG
>CAZMDM010000610.1:0-8288 GCA_964564775.1 uncultured Desulfonema sp.
GTTCATCGCGTATCAGGTGTATGATCCGAAAGGTCCGGGCGAATCCCAGCGCAGTCTTCAGAATATTGTTCTTCCTGATTTTTCTATTGCGGATCAGAAAGGCAGAATGGCAATTGTTCACGGAAAAGACCGGATTGAGACGATTCGGATGGCATTCAACGCATTGGGAGGCATTGAAAAATTCATCAAGCATGGAGACAGGGTGCTGCTGAAAGTCAACGCAGCATTTGCTTCACCGCCCTCGCTTTGTGCGACTACGAATCCGCAACTGATTGCAGAAGTAGCGGGTTTATGTCTGAAGGCAGGCGCATCTCAGGTCTTGGTCAGCGATAATCCCATCAACGATCCGGCAAGCTGCTTCAGGCTGACAGGCATCGAAGAAGCCGCGATGTCTTCGGGTGCAAAGCTGATACTGCCCAAGGAAAGCCTGTTTCAGCCGATTACCGTAGAGAAGGGAAAACTGATCCGAAACTGGCCCCTCTTGTATGAACCCATCAGAAATATTACCAAACTGATCGGCATTGCTCCGTTGAAAGATCATCATCGCAGCGGCGCGTCCATGACTATGAAAAACTGGTATGGTCTGTTAGGCGGACGGCGCAATATTTTTCATCAGGATATTCATGGAATTATCACCGAACTGGCAATGATGGTCAAACCGACACTGGTGATTCTGGACGGCACGACAAGCATGATGAGCAACGGTCCCACCGGAGGTTCGTTATCGGATTTGAAAGATACAAACACCATGATTGTCAGCACCGATCAGGTCGCGGCAGATGCGTTCGGCGCAACGCTGCTTCAAAGAAAAATTCAGGAACTTCCGTATATTGCCAAAGCTCAGGCTGCCGGAGCAGGTATCGCGGATTACGAATCGCTGAAATTGGAAAAAGTCAGCTTATGATATAACTTGCCGATGTTCGGCACACCATGATCGTGAAGACTCTTCGAGCATCCGATATTCTTCCGGCGTAATCCCCTGCGGATCGAACCTTAAGCGATAGTGAATATTCAGCAGATAATTGATATCAGAGCTGTTTTTATCAATATTGATCCGATTGATCCATTTTTTCAAAGATTCACCGGGCAGACGGACATATCCTTGACGCTGCAAAAGTTCTGCGATATCATCGAACGGAGAATATTTGCGATCCTTTATAATTGCGGCATTTTCTGTTTCGGTTTTTCCGACCTTGCGGGTCTTTTTTAACAGGAGAAAACGCCTTCCTATTATCAGTACCAACGGTACGATCAGCCAGAACGCATACATGCCGCGATTTGTCTTTTCCCACTTCCACTGCTGAAATAGAAAGATTCCGTAGTCCCAGATATCTGTCAGCCAATGCCATTGGGAAATATTTTCGCTTTCGGAGTTCCGCCATGTCGAGGGCGTAAAATCGGCATCGATCCATTTGCCGTTAATCCATACCAGAGTCCAAGCATGTGCATGGCGTGTTCGTACAACAACCTGTTTTTCCATATTATTCCATTCATATACGGAGAAGCCGACAGCATAGCGGGCAGGAATTCCGGCATATCTCAAGAGTAATGCTCCGGCAGTCGCAAAATATTCGCAGTGTCCCGAGCGATCAAACCGAAGAAAGTGGTTGATCGAAGTTTTCCGAGTACGTTTCAAAGAATAGGTGAAATCCGTTTCAAAAAAATTCTTCAGACGCGTTAGGGATTCTTTGGGAAAAGGCTTTTGGAGATTCAACTTATCCGATATTTCTTTCAACACGGACTCGCTGTCTTCGGGAGTCTGCAAATCCCGATCGGAAGGAGGGTCTTCCGATACGCCCGTGTTGTCGTATTCCGCCTGATATTCCGCGTAACCGGGGCATCCTTCGACATGTATGGCTCCGAAACGGTTACGGGTCATTTTTTCGGCAGATAAATGACTGATCAGCCTTGTGCCTGCCGGAACTTTCAAAAGCCCTTTTCCGCGATCAAATCTGCCGAGTATGGTGATCCGCCGTAAGTCTTCCGATCCGACTCCGAAAGACCAGGTATCTTTTCCCGAAACTTCGATCTGCGAAAATTCGGGACGGATTGCAAACCACTCATTTTTATAAAACATATCATACGCGGCTTCTTTCAGAAGAATCGGCAGTTGCTGTAAGCTTTCTGGTCTGACCCGGAACGCGATTCTGTCGGAAGCTTTCAGTTCTCCCACATTGCCGATAGCCGTAATGCTCCGAAACGGATCGGAATCGGACATATTCATATTTGAAAACCATTCGATGCCTTTTTGTTCCAATAAAAACTGAAGCTTATTCAATCCGATATGTGCCGTAAATCCGAGATATGCCATCAGCAGAAAATATCCGAGCCATATCAGCACAGAATACCGGCGGTTTCTCACTGTGTAAAGTCCGTAAGCAGCTATTAGAATAAATATTGGATAAAACAGACGATTTTTTTCATGAGAAAAGGATGCCGATATTAGCGTCAATATCAGAAACGGATATTCCAGATGGATATATAAGGGTTTTGCATGATGCCGGGAGCGCCGGGAAATCAGCGATATTGCCCGGATATCGATTTTATCCGAGGTACTGTATGTATAAGCCAGAAAGATCGGGGAAAGAATCAGAGGCAGATATCTGACCAGAATATACACCAACTGATCCGTGCTGCGATTGAAAAACAGATAGACCGCGATTGCGATAATCAGTACTGTGCATAAATCTGCTATCCATCTGAAATATTCGATAGAAATTTCAAAACGCGTCCTGATGATGCGGGAGCTTTCCAAGATAAGTCCCAATATGATGGCAAAAAATAATGAGCTTGTCTGCCATCCCCACAGCATCAAGGCTGCAAATATCAGACCGATGGGAGTGGTTTTCACGATTGCACCGCGGAACAGAGTTTGCCCGCGGTGAAGCGGAACAGATATTCGGGAGATATGACCGGAGCAGAATCCTTTTCATCTTCGAAACAAATCTCTGAATCTGCCACAATCACCCATACTGGAACGCCGATTGCCCGAAGCCGGGCTGCCAACGTTTTCCGCTCGTTATCCCATTTCAGAAAAATACAGATACATCCGCTCAGACAACCGGAGCGCGTCAGAACCGATTCTTCCAGCACGGAAAAAGGAATATTCCGGCTGGGAGATAGCGATGCCAGAATTTCGAGTATCCGATCCGGATGTCCCAATCCTCTGCCGGCAGTAAAACTGTAAAATCGGGAATCCACAAACATCAGTTCGAGCAGTGTTTCCTGTGTCTGTACGGTACAGGCTAAGGATGCTGCCAAAGATACCGCGTCTTCGAACACCTGAGAATAGGGCTCCTGCTGAAAGGTATCGAGAATCAGAGCATGTCTTACAAAAAATTCGGACTGATATTCTCTGACAACGGGTTTTCCGGTTTTTGCCCAACTGCGCCAGTGAATTTTTTTCAGAGGATCTCCGGGTCTGTAGTCTCTCATGGCAACAAACTCGGCAGAATCCCCGACAGAAGTACTCAGGGTCATCCCGCCGGGATGGTACATGCGTCTGCCGGGCATATCCATATCGGGAAGAAGATGTCGGCGCGGAAGAACCGCTACGCTCTGAGGCAGAGAAATCGCTGTGTATGCGAAAAATAATCCGAGCGGATCGGGGCGCGCCAGAATCAGGCGGTCGAAAGCGAGAATCCCGCGATATTCGGGAAATGCTGTACTTCGGATGGGAATATGACCGAGTGCCGGAATATCCGGCATTTCCACAGGTGATATCGCGGCAACACGCTTTCGGGCAATCAGCCATGCCCAGCGATAATAACCTGTCAGGCGATCTATCCGATTGCGCTGTTCTTCGCCCGGTTCTGAGGAATCCCGGAAGGTTTCGAAATCCGGTCTCATATCTCCGAAATCTTCCAAAAGCCAAAGCCCTTTCTGCACTTTCCCGCTCTGATTTCCGATCACAATTTCATAGATAAACGGTTCCGAAACGGTCGCAAATTTCGGAACAACTCTCTCGGCTGAAAAGCGGATGCGGAAAAAATGGCTTTGCAAAACAGATACCAGAAGAATCACTGCCAGAAATGTGAAAATCTGGTAAGCCATTGACAGATTGGTGTTCAATCCCAGCACAGCGCTGACAAACATGGATAACAGCACCAGCCGCCCCGCGGGAGTGAACTGCCTGCGGAACTGGCTTATCCGATGCAGCATACCCAAACTGAAATAAAAAAAACGTTTCATCTGATTATCGTTTATGAAGGAATCGGAATCTGCTTAAGAATTTCCTCGACAACCCATTGGGCTTTGCGCCCCGAATACCTAGCTTCAGGAGTGAGTGCAAGCCTGTGTGCCAATACCGGAACCGCAGTTTCCAGAATATGATCCGGTGTAACAAATTCTGAACTATCTGCCAATGCCAGTGCCTGAGCAATTTTCATCAATGCCAGAGAGGCTCTCGGACTTGCGCCCAGTTCCACATCTTTCCATGCCCGGGTGGCAGACGTAATATCCACAATATAGCGCTTGAGTTCATTGCTGATTCTGATCTGCGAGGCGGATTTCTGCAAGTATAAGATATCTTCCGTACCGGCGCAGGGTTTTACATCATTGATGGGAGGCTGTCCGTTATGGTCATCGAGAATGGCGATTTCTTCTTCTGCAGAAACATATCCCAGACTCAGCCGAATTGCAAAACGATCCATCTGCGCTTCGGGAAGCGGGTAAGTCCCTCGAAATTCGACCGGATTCTGGGTAGCAATGACAAAAAACGGATTTTCAAGCCGATACAGCCTTCCGTCAATACTCACCTGCGATTCTGCCATAGCCTCCAGCAGAGCGGACTGGGTCCGGGGAGAAGTTCTGTTGATTTCATCTGCCAGAAGAATATTGGTGAACACCGGACCTTCATGAAACCTGAACGTATGCTCATTGGGATCGAAGACCGACACGCCGAGAATATCCGAAGGCAGGAGATCAGGCGTGAACTGAATCCTCTGATAGCGAGCGCTGACAGATTGGGCAAGCGCCTTTGCCAAAGTGGTCTTTCCGGTCCCCGGATAATCTTCCAGCAGCACATGTCCCCGTCCGATCAATGCGGCAATTACTTTCCGAATCACCGAAGATTTTCCCCGTATGACCTGTCCGATATTTTCAGCAATGCGCGTGCAAATACTTCCGGCATCGCTTTGTTTCATAAAATATACCTCAGAATATTAAAAATCAGCCCGGATGAATGGTTCTGATACAATTTCTGCCTTCCCGTTTGGCTTGAAACAGCGCATCATCCGCAGCTTTGACCAGAATATCCGAAGACATCTGCATTGTCGGAATCACCGCAGCCCCGCCCAGACTGACGGTTACATAAGCGGATGCCGGTGAATGCGAATGGGGAATCTGCAAAGATTCGATGTTTCTTCTGATATTTTCAGCCACAACCAGAATGCCGTCCGCATCGGTTTTGGGCAGAATCGCTACGAACTCCTCTCCGCCGTATCTTGCCACAAAATCCATAGGGCGTCTTACAGACGATGCCAGAGTGATCGCCACTTTTTTCAGACAGTCATCTCCTGCCTGATGTCCCTGATTGTCATTGAAATTTTTGAAATAGTCAATATCCATCATAATGAGGGATAAAAAAACATTTTCGCGCAGACAATGCCGCCATTCCGTATCCAGCATTTCATCGAATCTTCGGCGGTTGGGAATGCCGGTTAGCCCATCCAGCGAAGACAGATTCTCCAGCATATCCCGATGGCGCTTCAACTCCAGATGGGTTCGGACTCTGGCTTTGACAATCGCCATGCTGAAGGGCTTGGTGATATAATCCACTGCACCGATCTCAAGTCCTTTGGTTTCATCTTCTTCCTGATTCATTGCGGTGATAAAAATAACCGGAATATTTTTGGTTCTGAAATCGCTTTTGAGTCTTCTGCATACTTCGTAGCCATCCATTTCAGGCATCATAATGTCCAGCAGAATCAGATCGGGAGGCTCATCAGACATGGCGGTCTGCAAAGCATGTTGTCCGTCTGTCGAAAACGTGATTTTATATTCTCCTTTCAATGCCTGAGCCAACACCCGGATATTTTCCGGTGCATCATCCACGATCAAAATCCGCTGTCTGCGCATCTCCTCCATCAGTCCTCCGGCATGGAAATATTAAAAGATTCGGATAATTTCCGAAGAGCCTGTCTGGCTTTTCCGAAATCGAGCATTCGGATATTTTTTTCCAAAATACGCATATCATCATCCGGTCCGGCAAGATCGGCTTTGATCGAATCGAAAAATTCTTCCGCATCCAGATCATTATCTTTCAGCAGCGCGTCCAATTTTAGCAACGACTCAGCAAGATCACTTCGTATTTCTGTTTTATCTCCGGTTTTCGGCAGAGCTTCTTGTTCCTGCTGCCGCGATAATCCGAGAATTTCTTTCAGCGAGATTTCAAAACTGTCCGTCAGTTCGGCAATATCCGAAATATGCTCGCTGCGCAGGGCATTTTCCAGCTTTACGGCAGAGTCATACAGACGGATCGCCGAAATATTGCCAGATACGCCTTTGATCGTATGTACCAATTTCAAAGCAGTCTGCATATCATTTTGTGCAAGCGCGCTGCGAAGCTCCTGTGCAGCCTTGCTATATGTCTGTCCGAACTGCTGTATCAGACTCTGTAACAGCCGCTTATTGCCGCTAAGACGCTTCAATGCGGTATCGGTATCGATGACCGTGCAGAGTTCGAAGTTCAGCGTGCTGAATTCCGACAGGCTGTCTTCACCTTGCACTTCGCACGTTGCACGTTGCACGGTTTCTTTCCTGATCCATTTGCTCAGAACATCGAACAAATGTTCGGTATCAATGGGTTTGGTAATGTAATCATTCATTCCCGCGTTCAGACATTTTTCTCTGTCTCCGGTCATGGCATGGGCGGTCATAGCGATGATAGGGACAAAGGGGCAAAGGGGCAAAGGCACAGAGTGATGATCATCCCTTTGTGCCTTTGTGCCTCTGTGTCTCTGTGCCTCTCTGATTATCCTTGTGGCTTCGTATCCGTCCATTTCCGGCATCTGCACATCCATCAGCACAGCATCATAAGCATAGCGGCTATCCGAGAAAGAGCGAAGTACTTTGTCAACAGCTTCTCTGCCGTTTTCCGCGATATCCACGATGATCCCGGCTGAGGATAAAATTTCCGTTGCAATCTGGCGGTTGATGGCATTGTCTTCGGCGAGGAGTATGCTCACATTTCGAAAATGCTCGGTATTGCGGATTGCTGCGGAATATCTAAATTTTTCAGAGGACAATATGGCTTCGTGTCCGAACACATCCATGATAGTATCCAGCAGAACGGACTGTTTGATCGGCTTGATGAGAAATGCGTTCACGCCTGCGGCTTCTGCCTGCTTCATCACTTCTTCTCTGCCAAATGCGGTCATCAGAATCACGGGAATATGGACGAGTTCGGCTTTCTCCCGGATTTTCTGCAAGGTGGTAATTCCGTCCATTTCCGGCATCATCCAGTCAATAATCACCAGATCGTGATTTTCTCCGCTGTTCAGGCGCTGTATGGCAGCTTTGCCCGAATCTGCCAATGAAATGCTGAAATTGAATGTTTTCAGATACTCTTCGAGAATATTTCTTGCATGAACATTATCATCCACCACCAGAATTTTCAGGCGCGCCAGCGATTCGGGAATCTGAGGTCTGATTTCCCGATCCTGAGACTGAAGCATAAACTCGGCGGTGAAAAAGAAAGTACTTCCCATTCCGACCTCGCTTTCTGCCCAGATTTCGCCTTTCATCAGTTCCACGAGCTTACGGCAGATCGCAAGCCCCAGACCTGTTCCGCCGTATTTGCGGGTTGTAGAGCCGTCTGCCTGCGTAAATGCGGAGAACAGTCTGGGCAGCTGAGATTTCGGGATGCCGATACCGCTGTCTTTGACGGAAAATCTGAGTCTTACCCGATCTTCTTCTTTGCTGATCAGACTCACCTGAACAAACACTTCTCCTTCGCCGGTGAATTTGACGGCATTGGTGGTCAGATTGATCAGAACCTGTCCCAAGCGGAGAGGATCGCCGATCAGAGCATTCGGTACATTGTCTGCCACGGAAATAATCAGCTCAATACCTTTTTCAGCTGCTTTGCCGCAGAACATATCCGCAAGATTTTCCAAAATGCTTCTGAGTTGAAAATCAGTATCTTCCAGATGACGCTTTCCGGCTTCTCTTTTGGAAAAATCCAGAATCTCATTGATGATTCTGATCCTAGAATGCGTGGGAAGATTATTTTTTTCAAGTTAATATTATAGTATAAACTAATGATTCTTCATTTCTTCTTTTTCTTC
>CAZMDM010000611.1:0-3261 GCA_964564775.1 uncultured Desulfonema sp.
TCCTCCGAGAGTTGACGTGCTGATACCGCTGTTGTCCATATTGATTTCCTGAGTTGCAAGAATATCAATAGTTCCGGCATGACCACCGTTTTGTTTGGAAGCTGTCAGAGAGGAAATTTTGCTGTTTGTATTCATGGTTAATTGATTGACAGTGATGCTGATTGCTCCGGCATCCCCGGGACCTTTGGTGCTGGCGGATAAGCCTGTTCCTTTATCAAAAGACAACTGATCTGCTTCGATAGTGATATTGCCCGCGTTGCCTGCCGGTGCATTTAACGCTTCCGATGATGTGGTAACTCCGCCCTTGCCTGAAAATTTCAGCGAATCAATCGCATGAAGATACACATCGCCGCCTCTGCCTTCCGCATAAGCTCTGCTGTCAATATAGCCGCCGTTTTCAAACAAAATGCGGTTTGCCTCGATGGAAATTTTTCCGCCATCACCCGAACTGTATGCTCCGCCAAGAATCTGAGCATCGGAAACCGCAACCGATTCAGCCGCATTGCCGTTTACGCCGTGAATGCTTATGGAGCCACCCTGTTTTCCGGCATAAGTATCTGCGGACACGATTCCGTCCGTCTTGGTTCCTTTATTGACAACGGATGCCAGTGAAAAATTCCGGGTTTCAATATTGATATTTCCCGATGCAGCCGCTATCTGAGAGCCTGAAATCTCTACGGACTCCGGCGCCTGTACGGAGATATTGCCGCCGCTGTTCGGATATCCTATCGCAGCATCTGCTCTGATCTGACTCGAATCCGAATAAAAACGGTTTCCCCGGATAAATATGTTGCCGATATCTTTGCCGCTGACAGAAAGCATGGAATAATCGGATAGTCTAATGATTCCGAGTTTTTCAAAAGAAGACATATCCGGTGCTGTATCTGTCATCACCACTTCGCCCTTGGATGCCGCAGCTGCCATCATAATCCGTCCGCCGGGCGCGGTAATCGAACCGGCAGCCAGAGTGAATGTTTCGCCGGCCATCTGATAGCTGTAAGAAGTTCCGCTCATTTCAATGTCTCCGCCGGTAACCGAAATGGTTTTGCCGTCTGCCACTGTAATGCCGGTTTGAATTTTTTCCGAAGATGCTCCGATAAAGCCTTGTCCTTCGAATTTGATCGGCGCAGGTGTGTTGTTCAGAAATCCGAATGCCGAAGGTGCTGCCGAAGAAAGAACTTCGCCTTCTATCGGCGTGGTGTAAAACCGCTCATGATCGCCCAGACGCAGATAATTTGCCGTACTCACATGAAAAGAGCCGCCGATATTCAAAGAGGCATCAGCGCCGAAAACAATGCCTGCGGGATTCAGCAGATAAACATCCGCATTCGGAATCGTGCATTTCAACTGTCCGTCAATCCGTGACAAAGTTCCGCCGGTTACGCGGCTGATCACATTTTGAATCGAGGAGGGTCCTCTGAATGTCGCGCTTTCATTGGTATTGATGCTGAATGTCTGAAAACTGTGAAAGAGATTTGCACCGGATCGCTGTCCGTAGTCTGCAGGAATATCATACGCAGGACCTTTCAACGCGCCTGCGGTTCCCATCGTGCCATCCAAAACAAGCTCGGCATGGGCAGTACATGCGACCAATATAAACAGCATCACATATCTGATCTGATAGAGTGTCCTCATATTTCATATCCTTTTTATCATTCTCACATCTTATTCAACCGAAACACCGAGTTGTCTCAATTTATCTGCAAGTATCGCAGCACGTTGTCGTTCCGCATTGAGTTGCAATTCGATCTGTCCGGCACGATGACGTTCTTTTTCGGCTTGCTTTTCAGCCTGAAGAGCTTTCTTTTTTTCCGATTCCGCGCGTCTTCGTTCCTGTTCCGCTCTCTTTTTTTCAGATTCAGCCCTCTGACGCTCTTTTTCGGCTTTCTTTTTTTCCGATTCCGCGCGTCTTCGTTCCTGTTCCGCTTTCTGCTTAACCTCCTGATGAAATGGCAGAACATAGCCGCTATACACAGCATCTTCCGTCAGTTTCTCAAGCGGAGGCTGACTGTACAGATCCGAAATCCTGAACTGAAAACCGGGCAGCACTTCGGAGCGGATAATCTCTTTTCTTACCGGCTTTATCTTCCGGTATTTTCCCTTCGGACCCAGACGGTAAAACGCTGTCTCGATACCTCTGGCATCAAGAATATAGTATTCTTTTACGCCGATGCCCTGATATTCTTTTTTCTTTTCCACCGTATCCCGCTCTATCTCATCAGGATCGGAATAAGACAGAGATTCTATGCATATATCGAATATTCCTTTGAAATTGCAATCTTCCAGATGAAGCATCACCGGATTGTCATGCAGAACCACCGCTCTGTCGGGCTTACGGATAGACTTGTCATCAGGCAGTTCCAGAGTGAAACCGATATCGAGGCTGACAGTCGTACCGACAGGGTATGCCGCGAGATAATATTTCAGAATATCGGAAAACCAATCATAAACAAGGCTGCTTTTCACATCCGCCACAGGTTTTTCCTCCAGATACCCGTTTTTCCACTCATAACTGAAATCAGGATGATTGTAATACTTTTCCCAGTATTCTTCCTCGGAAACAAACCGCCCGTCTTCGGACGCTTCTTCTCCGATATACGCAGAATCATCATAATTTCTTTCAAGCATCTGATATGTCCTCATGGTTTACCTCGTCCGGTGCTATCATTCGATATCAAACCTCAGAATTGCGCCGTTATCTCCCACAGCGAAAACCGACTGCCCTTCAGCCCATATTCCTCTGAAATTCACCTGTGTTCCGGTTGGCACCTGCGCCCATCCTCTGCCGGAGGAATGAAATACCACGCCGTTATCCCCTGCCGCGAAAACATGCTTTTCGGAAACCGAAACCGTTTTGAATTTTTCAGTTCCGCCGCTTCTCCGAATCATCCATGTCTTTCCGTCATAGTGAAGTATCGTTCCCTTATCGCCCACCGCGTAAATATCCGAAAGCGATCTTCCGCTTATGTCGTACAGATTCTCGGAAATCCCTGTATTTTCGGCAGTTATTCTTCCGCCGTCATATCTCAGAATGATTCCGCCCTCACCGGCGATGAAGAAAATTCCGTCTTTTCCCCAGATGCTGTTGAGCGTCGCGGAGCTTTCCGTATCAACGGATTTCCAATCCGATCCGTCATAAACCAGCATCGCGCCTTTCTCACCTACCGCGATCACAGATGAGCCGTCTCCGTGAACCGCTTTCAGATTCTCATCATCCGGAGAAGACATGCCTGTCCAAAACGCTCCGTCATAATGCAGAAT
>CAZMDM010000612.1:0-11108 GCA_964564775.1 uncultured Desulfonema sp.
TTCTGCTGGACAGGTCAGGAGATGCTGATGAAACAGGCTAGGGTGATAGCGCTTTCGGAAACCGAACTTGAGGCAGAAGTCTGGATTGAGCCGTATCATCCGGAAAAACATCTGCTGAAGCATGAGATCAAAGCAGTTACTTATTATCAGCTTGTTGTGAAGCCCTGTTCGGACGGTTGGGAAAATACGATTGTATTTGTTGTGTACAAGCCCACCGTAGTCGGGTCTCTTAAACCCATGTGGCTCGCCGGACGACCCACTATCTGTAGGTTTCGTTGATCGACTGTCTAGTCAGAAAAGCAAATATTTATTTTGAAGGCAAGGTTAGCAGCCGTTCGATTTTGTTCGCGGATGGCTCGAAAAAGACGCTTGGCGTTATGCTTCCCGGCGAATATGAGTTTGACACGTCGGATAAAGAAATCATGGAAATCATCAGCGGAGATTTGGATGTGCTGCTGCCGCAGGCAGAGAATTGGCAGAATTATAAAGGCGGTGAATCATTTGAAGTCCCGCCAAAATCCAAGTTCGGTTTGCGGGTCAGAAGCATCACTGACTATTGCTGCTCTTTTATCAAATAAGCTGAAACTTGCTATCCTTCAGCCCGCTTCAGCGAGGTTTAGCTTCTATCCGGGCGATTTATCGCTCGGTTATTTTTCAGATTCGATATTCTCCATGTTCACAGGGCAATTACAGGGGATTGCCCCTGCGGTACACGAAAAATTTATGAACGGGAGTTATATGAAATACCATCTCACAGATCACAGCGCTGATATAGGAATTCATGTGATTTCAAGCACATTGAAAGCACTGTTTGAAGATGTGGCAATGGCGATGTTTGATCAGATTACCGATATGAATCGGGTTGATGCAAGCGAGAAAAAAATAATTCGGGTTTGCGGAGATGATCTGGCTGATCTGATGGTCAACTGGCTGAGAGAGGCATTGTTCTGCTGGACAGGTCAGGAGATGCTGATGAAACAGGCTCGGGTGATAGCGCTTTCGGAAACCGAACTTGAGGCAGAAGTCTGGCTTGAGCCGTATCATTCGGAAAAACATCTGCTGAAGCATGAGATCAAAGCAGTTACTTATTATCAGATTGATGTGAAGCCCTGTTCGGAAGGCTGGGAAACTACGATTGTATTTGATGTGTAAAAGCCGCCCGTAGAGAGCGGCTCGTTATGAAAGAAGAATTATCCGAGAATGGCTTTCAAATCTTCATCCACAGTTTTGATCGGCATGATGTTGAATTTTTCCACCAGCACCTTCAGCACGTTGGGCGTGATAAACGCGGGAAGACTGGGACCCAGCCGGATATTTTTAACTCCGAGATAGAAAAGCGTTAGCAGAATCGCGCAGGCTTTCTGTTCATACCATGACAGAATCATGGACAAGGGCAGATCATTGACTCCGCAATTGAACGCACCTGCCAGCGCCACCGCAATCTGAATCGCAGAATACGCATCATTGCACTGTCCCACATCCAACAGTCTCGGAATGCCGCCGATAGCTCCCAAATCCTTGTCAAAGAAGCGGAATTTGCCACAGGCAAGTGTCAGCACAATGCAGTCATTGGGAATTTTTTCAACCAGTTCGGTATAATAGTTGCGTCCTGATTTTGCGCCGTCACAGCCGCCGACCAGAAAGAAATGACGAATAGCTTTGTTTTTGACTGCTTCGATCACGGTTCCGGCAACCCCCATCACGGTATTTCTGGCAAATCCCACCATCACGGATTTTCCTTCATGATCTTCGGCAAATCCGGGCAGTTCCAAAGCTTTGTTGATAACCGGCGAAAAATTTTTGTCCGCAATATGAGCAACGCCCGGAAAACCGAAAAGTCCGGTAGTAAAAATGTGATCTTTATAGGTATCTCTGGGCTTCTGAATGCAGTTGGTGGTCATCAGAATCGCACCCGGAAACGCATCAAATTCTTTTGCCTGATTCTGCCATGCGGTGCCGTAATGCCCATAAAAATGCGGATATTGTTTCAGTTTCGGATACGCATGAGTCGGCAGCATTTCTCCGTGCGTATAGACATAAATGCCCTTGCCTTCGCTTTGTTTCAGAATGATTTCCAAATCTCTGAGATCATGCCCGGAAACCAGAATGGCTTTACCCTTTTTATGTCCCAAAGGCACTTTGGTCGGGGTCGGATGTCCGTAAGTATCAGTATTTGCAGCATCCAGAAGTTCCATGGCTTTCAGATTGATTTCACCGCATTTCAGCACCAACCCGACCAGCGCATCCGCACCGAGGGTTTTATCCAGCGTGGCTGCCATGCCTTCATAAATGAAATCATAGACTTTTTCATCGCTTTTGCCCAGAATTGCCGCGTGATCCGCATAGGCTGCCACACCTTTGATGCCGTAAGTCAGAATCTGCTGAAGCGAGAGAATATCCGGGTTAATTTTCGGATCGGATTTGACGCCGACTTTTTCACCCTGGGCCACAAGTTCTGCCAGCGTGTTTGCAGGTGTGAACGTTGCCGGTCCGTCAGGAAAGCTTGCCTTGACCTTGGATTTGAGATTCTCCCGAAGTTGAACGCATTGTTGAATCAGTGCAATCAGTCTGTCCGGGTCAAAATCCACATTGGTCAGGGTTGAAAAAATGGCTTCGCAGGTAAAGCGATCCACTGCCGTATCCCGGATGCCTGCTTTTTTGGCTTCGAGAGCAGCCAAAGACAAGCCCTTTACCGCATAAATCAACAAGTCCTGAAGACTGGCTGTTTCGTGAGTCTTGCCGCATACGCCAATTTTGGTGCATCCTTCGCCTTTGGAAGTCTGTTCGCATTGAAAACAAAACATGGTAAGCTCCTTTTCACCGAGAGTGGTGTGCTATTGGGTTTTAGTTAGCCATGCTTATACGACATCGGAAACAGATATACATTGACTTAGATCAAGAAATAATAAATTTTTCTATACGATTCGATATAATGATTCCTGATTTGGTATTGCGAAAGATAGGTGGTGGGCTGAACTTTGATAAATCTGATTCCGAACATGATATAACTCTTCCTTTATTTCGATTACAATTTCGATTACAAAAGCTGCCGCTCTTTCAGAAAGATCATTGCTTTATGAGCAATTCCGGTAACTTCACTCAGCGCTTTGGTCAGATTGAATACCGCGTCCCGCATCACGCCAGATTGAATCATCACGACTGCGGTATCGGTATGCCGCTGTATCTCTGTCCATTCCATAGTCGGGCACATACGTTGCGCTACATGAAGCTCGCTTAACAGCATCTGAGACAGGATTTGTACGGTTTTTTCCGCCCCGGAAATATCTGCCGGTTGAAATGAGATTGAAGACTCGATTGCCTGACTGAGCCAGATCAAGCCTGTTTTGATTTTTTCACTTTGAGAAAACGCGATAATCGCTTCCTGATTTGTCATGGTCATTTCCTTTGAAAAGGCG
This sequence comes from uncultured Desulfonema sp., assembly GCA_964564775.1. Classification (GTDB taxonomy): domain Bacteria; phylum Desulfobacterota; class Desulfobacteria; order Desulfobacterales; family DYRC01; genus DYRC01. The sequence goes on from CAZMDM010000612.1 coordinate 3,417, forward strand.
GAAGAAACATCCTTCCGCCCCTTATTCTGTTAATATTCATACAATTCGTACTCGGTTTTCTCTCCCAGCAGCAGGTCTATTTTTGTCTGAATCTGCTGACGTTCCTGACTCGTTACCCATTTCCGCCATTCTTCGGCAGACTGCCATGTACTGATCACCAATGTTTCTTCGGGTTTATCCAATCGTTTGAGAGTTTCGCCGGAGATATATCCGGGCTGATTCATGGTCAGCGTTCTCAATTCTCTGAGCAGCGCAAGCAACTCTTTTTCCACGCTCTCCCGAACTTTCCGTTTGATCATTACTTTGACTGCCATAATGTTCTCCTTTCTCCTGAGCTTTCGGTTCATCCTACCACAAAAACACCGAAAAGCAACAAAAAACAATATGAAAGAGGGAAGCTATATTTCGATTATATTTTTCATAATGTCAGCAATTCGAAAAAAAACAGGGTCAATTCTTGTGAAGGAATCAACCCCGATGATCGCAGATAGAAGCTCTGTAAATTACATAGCTTCTTTGTACTCTTTGACGTAAATGTATTTTTTGCCTTTCTTTTCGGCAACCGTGCCTTTAGCTTCGATTTTTTTGCCCATCATTTTGACAACTTCCGCACCCTTACCTTTTTTAACAACGGTAATGGTGTCTTTATCGGTCTGAATCGCAGCGCCGATCACTTTGCCTTTTTTGTTCTTCACTTCGGTAACCACACCTGTAACTGTTACCGGCTCTTTTTTTACTTTTGCTTTTACAGCAGCTTTTTCACCTGTTTTATCGGCTTTTACTGCTTTATCGGCTGAGGGAGATGCCGGTGCCTTATCGGTTGCCATAACAGGTGCATATACCAGTGCGATGGCTGCCAGAACTACCAATACGAAACCCAATTTTCTCATCCTTTTTTCCTCCGTTTTATGTTTTCAAAGCGATACAGAGAATAAAAATCCTCTGCAACTCTTAAACCCTTAACTCACTGTTATTTTATTATCAAATTGTCAGAGCGATATTTATACCCGACTTATGCGATTGTCAATTCATATTTTTTAAAATGAGACTAATAGATTGAAATAAAAAAATAAAAAGTTAATCTCTGACTCTTGTCGGATAAAATATTTTTTGTCCCGGCGATATGCTGATCGGAAAAGAAATATTTTCGACTTGCTGTCCGCCCCATTGTGAAACGGAAATTTTCAAAGAATGTTTGCCAGGTTTCAGAGGAATGCGGACCAGATGCAAGGCACCGGGCAGAGTTTCCCATGACCGCGTATCCGGTTCTTCAGTGATAAACAGCACTGCTCGGAATAGCGCGCCCAGAAGATCATTGTTCTTTTTCTCGAAAGCTCTTGCCATAGTTTCTTTGGCAATCACCCGCGCGGCTTCTTTGGTCATCAGCCTTGTTCCTCTCAGACTCAGAGAGCTTCGGGCAACTGCATCTAAAGAGGTGCTGACAGTCGCTATTGAAAGCTGCTTGGAATCATCTGCAACAATAATCTGCGTATGGCTCGGAGACTGATACTGATATTGAGGAAATGAAATGCGGATGCTCGGAGGCAGGACGATATTGCCCGGAATCTTTTTAGGTGCGCGGCCTTCTCCCACAAACAGAATCACTTCGGCAGCCCCCTCTTCTTCAGGGCGGGTGCTCATCGTCGCTTTGTATTTCGCGGCTTCATCCTGAAATCCGAGCCTGAGCGCATAGCGATACAGTTTCGGCATAATCACGGACGGATCCGGCATGGATTCTGCCATTTTTTTATAGACGATATAGGCATCATTGATTTCACCGAGCAGTTCATAGCAAAGTGCAATCAGGGCGCGGGTAAAATAATCATTTGACAACGCAACCGGATATTGGGCAATAACGGCATCGGACTGCTTTGCCTCGACCAAGGCGCTTTCGTATTTTCCGAGCAGCAGAAAGTTCATCATCAGATAAGTATGCACCCAGAGCCGCTCGCTGTATTCGCCTTTGTACTCGGTAACCCATTCTGTGGTAACCAGAGAAGCTGCCTGCTGACTGACGCTTATAATATCTTGTTTTTTCATCAGATCAGAGGCTTTCAGAAATTCCTGCACACTTTCCTCGTATCTGCCCATCTGATGCAGAATCAGACCTTTTTCCATATACAGCAAAAGCTTATCTCTGCCGGAAACAGACTCGGGTTTGGAAAGGCTGTCCGCAGCTTTCTGATACTGATTGCTGTAAAACGCGTTTCGGGCTTCTTTCAATGGCGCGGATACGCATCCTGTCGCCAGAATCAGAAGCCAAGCGAAAGCGCATAGATGATATGGGATACAAATCTTGCTCATTTACCATCCGATAATCGGTACCGAAGATTCTCTGGCAAGCTCAACCGCATCGGACCACGCGATCAGTCCGGTTTTTATATCGGTCAGTTCGAGATTCAGACTGTAATACACCAGCGTTTTTTTGGTCAGACGCCATTGTCTGGGTTCTTTTTTCTCGATGGAGCGCAGAGTGCCGCTCAGAATATACTGTGCACCGACCTGCCGCGCGGCTTCCACACGGGTTCTCGGATCAACCGCTTCGCTGTGCTGATACGCCATTTCATTGTTGATATTGCTGCGCTGAGTTTCATTGATGAATGCGAATTTTCCCGAATTCATCAGCTTGCGACGGATCTCATCACTGATGCCGCTGGTATCGATATGTTCGGTGGTTCTGTTGGCAATGCCATAGACAATCATGACAGGTTTTGCATCGCTCGCGGGAAATGTCTGTGCCAATAAGGGATTGACCAGCGCATCCACGATTTTTTTCTTGTCGGAAAAATCATAATATGCGTCATAATGCTTGGTGTCAGTCGGTGATATTTCACGCGTGCTCGCCACACAGCCCGCAAAAAATCCGAAACCGATAACTATCAGCAATATACTTGATTTCATATTGAAAAATTTCATAGATACCTCCGAAAATTCAGTTTGAAAGATGATATTGTTGCGATGATAATCTGCAACTATATATAGCATCAACAAATTTTTATTTCAAGAAAGATAAGCATCCTTTCACGACAAATTCTGCTGAGAATTGCTGTTGAAAATTTCTTGTATGATTTCCGATTTTGAGATAATGTGAAGCTGATGTTCAAATCAGCGGTAGGTGAGCCGATAACAATCAGAAAAATATTTCATCATAGAATTTTTCAGTCAGGAAAGGAAAGGATCATTGAAAAGTCTTTCATGGAGAGCCGCCATTGTGCTTGTGGTCGTGGTGATCGCAACCATTTATATTCTTCCTACGGCAAATCCCAATATCTGGCCCCATAAGAAGCTCAGTCTGGGACTTGACCTTCAGGGCGGAATGCATTTGGTATTGGAAGTGGATGCTGCCAAAGCGGTCGAAAGCAGCATTGAGCATACGGCTCAGGAGATGCGCGATACCATCAAAACCAAAGGTATTGCCAGTGCGATGGCAGATCGGGTGGAAAATGACAAAATTCTTGTCAAGATTGTCAATCCCGAAGATACGGACAAGTTTCAGAAAGTGTTGGATGAGGATTTCAAAAATCTGCGGATTCTATCCAAAACCACCGAAAACGGTGTGCAGATGATTAAAATGGATTTCCCGGATAAGGAAGCGGAACGGATTAAAAAAGGTGCTTCGGAACAGGCATTGGAAACCATCCGAAATCGTATTGACCAGCTCGGACTCACCGAACCCGATATTCGGCGTCACGGGGAAAACCGGATTCTGGTACAACTTCCTGGTTTGAAAGATACCAAGCGCGCCAAAGACCTGATCGGCAAAACCGCGTTGCTGGAGTTCAAAATCGTGGATGAAAGCAAAGACCCAGATTCTGTCAAGGGCGCACCGCCTCCGGGAACGGAAATTCTGTATCAGGTCAAAAATGACCGGGATACCCACAGAGAGGTCAGGACACCGTTTCTTTTAAAGAAACATACTTTGCTGACAGGGACTTATCTGACAAATGCCAAAGTTCAGATCGATTCTCAGTACAATGAGCCTTATGTGTCTATTAGCTTCGATAAAAAAGGCGCAAGACTGTTCGAGCGGATTACGAGTGAAAACGTCAAGAAGCGTCTGGCTATCGTATTGGATAAAAAGGTTTATTCCGCTCCGGTGATTCAGGAGAAAATTTCCGGCGGCGAAGCCCGGATTACCGGAAGTTTTACCATGGATGAAGCCAGCGATCTGGCAATCGTGCTGAGAGCCGGAGCCTTGCCCGCGCCGGTCAATATCATCGAAGAGCGGACAGTCGGAGCCTCCCTCGGAGCCGATTCGATCAGAAAAGGAATGCTTTCGATGTGTGTCGGCAGTCTGCTTCTGGTGATTTTCATGGCGATTTATTACCGGATGTCGGGTGTGATTGCTGACGGTGCGCTGTTGCTCAATGTATTATTGGTTCTGGGCGGATTGGCTGCGCTTCAGGCAACACTGACCATGCCAGGTATAGCAGGCATTATTCTCACCATCGGTATGGCGGTGGATGCCAACGTATTGGTTTTCGAGCGTATCCGAGAAGAACTTGGACTCGGAAAAAGTTTCCATGCCGCGGTAAATGCAGGCTATGAACGTGCTACGGTTACCATCATGGACGCGAATGTTACCACATTAATTGCAGCAGTGGTCTTGTTTCAATTTGGAACAGGAATGGTCAAAGGCTTTGCAATCACGCTGTGTTTGGGAATTGCTTCGAGCATGTTCACAGCATTGGTCGTAACCCGTGTTATTTTCGATTATCTTCTGGTCAACCGTCAGTTTAAATCTGTCAGCATATAGGGGAAAAAGATGTTTCAGTTTATCAAACCGGATATTAATCTCGATTTTATCGGCAAACGGAAAATCGCTTATGTGGTTTCGCTGATTCTGATTTTGTCGAGCGTTGCATTTCTTGCGATCAACAAAGGTCCCCGATACGGTGTGGATTTTTCTGGCGGTACGGTGATTCATGCCAAATTCGATGCGCCGGTGAATATCGGCGACATCACCAAGGGACTCGGAACCATGAATGTGGTTGTCGGCTCTGTGCAAACCTTCGGCAGCGAAAAAGACAATGAATTTCTGATCCGGGCAGAACATTTTCTGAATACGGATAAAGAGTTTTCCAGCAAAGTGGAAGCTGCGTTGAAACAATCCACCGGCAAGAATGTTGAAATACGTGGGATTGAAATCGTAGGACCGCAGGTAGGGCAGGAACTTCGGGAAAAAGCCCTGTTTGCCATTTTTTACGCGATGCTGTTTATAGCGATATACATCTCTGGCAGATTCGAGTTCAAATGGATGATGAGTGCATTGATTGCTGGTATTATGATCGGCGCGGTATATTTGTTTTCTTTGCTAAACATCGGAATGCTCGGGCTAACCGGCATCGCGCTGCTCGTTGCTTTGGTATTATTCTGGATACTCAAACTCAAATATGCAATGGGCGCGATTGTTGCTCTGATTCACGATGTTGCCATCACTCTTGGCGTGTTTTCCATTATGGGCAAAGAAGTATCGCTGATCACTATCGCCGCACTGCTGACCATTATCGGCTATTCATTGAACGATACAATTATCGTGTATGACCGCATTCGTGAAAATATTCGAAAAAATTATAAATCTCCGCTCGGAGAGATCATCAATCGCAGCATCAACGAGACTTTGAGCCGAACTATTCTGACATCGGGAACTACCCTAATTGTGGTCTTGTCTCTGCTGCTTCTGGGTGGTGCAACTATCCACGATTTTGCTTTTGCTATGATGGTAGGGATTGTTGTCGGCACTTACTCTTCGATCTATGTGGCAAGCCCGATTCTTTTGGAATGGCAGGACAAATAATTCTGTGAACCCGGTTTCCGAAACCGACAGGCTGATTCCCTGGTTTACGCTGAAAAGCGTGCCGGGAATCGGCAATTTTTTGTTCAAGCGACTCATCGGAAAATTCGGATCCCCCCAAGCGGTATTCGAAGCCGATCATCGTGAACTGACGGATATTGAAGGAATTTCGCCGCGTATCGCAGTTCTGATTTCCGAATACACTCCTCCTGATAGCGTCAGACGCGAAATCGAAGCCATACAGGAGAAAAATTGTCGGATCGTTCTGCTCACAGATTCCGAATATCCAGAATTATTGCGAGAAATTTCCGATCCTCCGCCGTTTCTGTATGTCAGAGGAAATCTGAGCAATTGTACAAAAAACATCGCTGTTGTCGGTTCCCGAAGTCCCACACGTTACGGCATTTTCACTGCCAAGCGATTGTGCGAGGAATTGGCAAGTCTCGATATGACAGTGGTCAGCGGTTTAGCAAGAGGCATCGATACTGCCGCTCATATCGGCGCATTGTCCGGCAAAGGAAAAACCGTTGCAGTATTGGGCAGCGGGTTGGAAAGAATTTATCCATCCGAAAATACAAAATTATTTCAGAAAATCATCGAAAATGGCGCGGTGATTTCCGAATTTCCTCTGAACGCAGGACCCGATCCGTTTCATTTTCCGATCCGCAATCGCATTATCAGCGGCATGAGTCTGGGAACAGTGGTGGTGGAAGCAGCGCAGAAAAGCGGGTCTCTGATTACTGCAAGATTTGCTGTGGAACAAAATCGGGAGGTTTTTGCGGTGCCGGGCAGCGTGCATTCGTTCAAAAGCGCGGGGACCCACAGCCTGATTCGGCAGGGTGCAAAGTTGGTCGAAACTGCCAGAGATATTACGGATGAATTGTTTCCTACGATCAAAACCATATCTTATCGCAAAGAAATCTCTCGGGCACTTCCCGATCTTTCGGATGATGAAAAAACAGTTCTGAACGCCTTGTGTTCCTATCCGATTCATATTGACGATCTGGTTCGCAAGCTCGATATGGAACCCGGCAAAATCTCAGGCATCCTTCTCGAATTGGAACTCAAAGATATTGTGCAGCAGTCGCCGGGCAAGCTGTTTTCGAGCGAATACAAAATAGCGGAACCTTTTGAGAATTTCAACCATGATTCACAGGATTTCAGGATTAGCAATACCCTTGATATCCAAAGAAAAATTAAAATGCTTCCCGACATCGCGAAACAGCAGGTTTTGGATTTGGTAGATTCGTTATTAAATGAATATCTGTAGGAGTTTTTTTATAAGTCCTCCGGCAGATGATATATTTGAGTAATCGCATATTCATCCGAATCGAAATTTAATGATTTTGCAATGATTGAAAGATATTATATTCATCATGAATGATGCAGAGTAACTCACCATGAAACAAAACGAACAGATGACAATATTTTCGGAGGGAAAAATGAGCATTTCACCTGAAAAAGACAAGGTGATCGAAGGCACCATGAGCCAGATCGAGCGGCAGTTTGGCAAGGGTGCGATTATGAAACTGAGCAGCAGACCGATTGTGGAAGTTGCTGTGATTCCGAGTGGTTCTCTGGCATTGGACAAAGCCATCGGCATCGGCGGCATTCCCAGAGGCAGAGTTACTGAAATTTTCGGTCCTGAAGCTTCGGGCAAAACTACGCTGGCACTTCATGCGGTTGCCGAAGCTCAGCGCAAAGGCGGTGTTGCTGCGTTTATTGATGCGGAACATGCGCTGGATGTCGTGTACGCGAAAAAACTCGGGGTGAACTGCGATGATCTTCTGATTTCTCAGCCGGATACCGGCGAGCAGGCATTGGAAATTGCGGATATGCTGGTCAGAAGCGGAGCGATTGATATTATGGTGATTGACTCGGTAGCTGCTCTGGTTCCC